>NZ_CAMHZX010000009.1:0-41705 GCF_946190285.1 Streptococcus mitis
AATCAGAGGAGCCAGCGGCTACAACGCCAAAATCAGAAGAACCAGCGGTAACAACGCCAAAAGTGGAAGAACCTGCAACACCAGCGCCAAAAGCAGAGGAACCAACGACATCAGCGCCGAAAGCGGAAGAGCCAGCGACACCAGCGCTAAAATCAGAGGAGCCAGCGGCTACAACGCCAAAATCAGAAGAACCAGCGGTAACAACGCCAAAAGTGGAAGAACCTGCACCACCAGCGCCAAAAGCAGAGGAACCAACGACATCAGCGCCGAAAGCGGAAGAGCCAGCGACTCCAGCGCCGAAAGCAGAAGAACCAGCGGTGCCAGCACCAAAAGTAGAGGAACCAACGACTCCAGCACCGGTAACCCCAAGCGAAGAAGCACCGGTCACATCAGGCGATACCAATTCTACTACACAGCCAGCTGGAGAATCAGGTAAATCTGAAACAACGTCAGAACCTTCTAATACTCCATCTGCAGAAGCTACAAATGATTCAGGGAATACAGCAACATCAAGTCCGGTAACAGATGGTACTACTTCAAACACAGGGACTACAGAACAACCTGAAACTTCAGCTCCAAAAACCGAAGCAACAGCGCCAAAAGAGGATAAACTACCAACTAATCAAAATGGAGATACATCAAATCTAGTAGATTCAAAGGATGAAACACCAAATCCGGCTCCGGCACCTAAAGAAGATACTCCGTCTGAAGAAGTAGCACCTAAAGATGAAAAACTTGAGGAAGCAAAAAAAGATGGAAAAGATGTTATTGAAAAAATTGCGGCTTCAAAACTTAGTGAAATTGAAAAAGTTAAAGACGAAGCCGAAAAAGAAAAATTAAAAGCGGAATTAAAAACATTAAAAGAAGAAGCATTAGCGGCAATAAATAATGCTAAAGATCACGATGCTGCTGTAGCTGTTGCGGATGAATATCAAACTAAGATTGATGAGATTAATGTTCCAGGTGAAGAATTACCAGCACCAAACTACAATAAAGATAATTTAACAAATGGCCGTAATGAAGGTACTACTATTGACAATGGAAGCACAGCGATAGGACATGGATCAGGTGAGGCTCCAACACAGCCTTCTTCAACTTCAGGAGGGACTACAGGTTTCAGAAGTGCCCCATCAGTTCAAGCAAGAGCAAGAAGAGTGGCGCGTTCAACATCAGAACCAGATGGAACTGTAAATATTAGCTATAACTTCGCTGGCATGCCAGATATTCATGGTTTCCTATCTGACCCGGGAGAAGATAACACTGTCACAATTCCTGCTGGAACGAGTGAAGCACAGGCAAAAGAGCTAGTAAAAGAAAAAATTCAAGCCAAGATAAAAGACTTAGCTGCTAGAGGGTATCATGTGAAAAATGACATTATTTTTGAACAAGATACTACTGTGAAAAATTATAACTACGTCGTTACATTCACTAAGGAGGCTACAGGAACTTCAGGTTTCAGAATGGCTCCAGCAGTTCAACCGCGCGCTAGCAGAAATCGTAGAAGTCTAGAACAGCCAGCTCCTCAAAAGGTCAAAGTCAATGTTTTTTATAACTTTGATCAAATGAAAGATATTGCAGGTTTCCTAGGAGATATCAATGGAACTTCTCTTGAAATTGCAGAAGGTTTATCAAATGAAGAGGTGAAAGTAGCAGTTAAGAAACAAGTTGAAGCTAAGAAAGAAGAGCTGAGCAAACGCGGCTATACTTTCAAAGAGGACCATGTCTATCAATCTAATGGGAAAGATTATAATTACGTTGTAACATTTTCAAAAGCAGCTAAATAATTTTCATTCTATAGAGAGTGAAATGCAAGCAGAGAGAGCGATAGGCTCTCTTTGTTTTATCTAGTGGTCAGTTGATTACAGACAAAAGGCCAGTAAGAGGCTATAATAGAAAATAGAGTAGGTATTTATTCTAATACTCTTTGAAAATCTCTTCAAACCACGTCAGCGTCGCCTTACCGTATATATGTTACTGACTTTGTCAGTTCTATCTACAACCTCAAAGCAGTGCTTTGAGCAACCTGCGGCTAGCTTCCTAGTTTGCTTTTTGATTTTCATTGAGTATAAGAAAAATAAAAAATAGAGAGCAGTTAAAGTATGAAAATTTTAATTGTAGAAGATGAAGAGATGATCCGTGAGGGGATCAGTGACTATTTGACGGATTGTGGTTATGAAACCATTGAGGCGGCGGACGGACAAGAAGCCTTGGATCAATTTTCCAGCTATGAAGTAGCCTTGGTTTTACTGGATATCCAGATGCCTAAGCTTAATGGTCTAGAAGTTCTAGCTGAGATTCGTAAAACCAGTCAGGTTCCTGTTTTGATGTTGACTGCCTTTCAGGATGAGGAATACAAGATGAGTGCCTTTGCTTCGCTAGCAGATGGCTATCTGGAAAAGCCCTTCTCCCTCTCCCTCTTAAAAGTGAGGGTGGATGCGATTTTCAAGCGCTATTACGATACAGGACGCGTCTTTTCTTATAAGGATGCCAAGGTGGACTTTGAAAGCTATAGTGCAAGCCTAGCAGGCCAAGAAGTGGCTATCAATGCTAAAGAGTTGGAAATTCTTGATTATTTGGTTAAAAATGAAGGAAGGGCCTTGACCCGATCTCAGATAATCGATGCCGTATGGAAAGCGACAGATGAGGTTCCCTTTGACCGTGTCATTGATGTTTATATCAAGGAATTGCGGAAAAAGCTAGACCTGGACTGCATCCTCACTGTGCGCAATGTTGGTTATAAATTGGAGCGAAAATGAAACGAACAGGTTTATTTACAAAGATATTTATCTACACCTTCTCGATTTTTAGTGTTCTGGTTATCTGCCTTCATTTAGCTATTTATTTTCTTTTTCCTTCGACTTATCTGAGCCACCGTCAGGAAACCATTGGTCAGAAAGCGACAGCCATTGCCCAGTCTCTAGAAGGAAAGGATAGGCAGAGTATCGAGCAAGTGTTAGACTTGTATTCCCAGACTAGTGAGATTAAGGGGGCGGTCAAGGGTGAGATGACCGAGGACAAGTTAGAAGTCAAGGACAGTCTTCCTCTGGATACGGACCGCCAGACAACTTCCCTCTTTATTGAGGAGCGTGAGGTGAAAACGCACGACGGTAGCACCATGACTCTCCAGTTTCTAGCTTCCATGGATTTGCAAAAGGAAGCAGAGCAAATCAGTCTCCAATTTCTCCCCTATACCTTGCTGGCATCCTTTCTGATTTCCCTATTGGTGGCCTACATCTATGCTCGGACCATTGTGGCCCCAATTTTGGAAATCAAGCGGGTGACCCGACGGATGATGGATTTGGATGCCCAAGTGCGATTGCGCGTGGATTCTAAGGATGAGATTGGGGATCTCAAGGAACAAATCAATAGCCTCTACCAGCATCTCTTGACTGTCATTGCGGACTTGCATGACAAGAATGAAGCCATTCTCCAGCTGGAAAAGATGAAAGTTGAGTTCCTACGAGGGGCTTCTCATGAACTGAAAACACCGCTGGCTAGTTTGAAAATTCTGATTGAAAATATGAAAGAGAATATCGGTCGTTATAAGGATCGAGACCACTATCTAGGAGTAGCCTTGGGGATTGTGGATGAGCTCAATCACCATGTTCTCCAGATACTTTCCCTCTCGTCTGTGCAGGAATTGCGAGATGATAGGGAAACAATAGACCTCCTCCAGATGACGCAAAGTCTAGTCAAGGATTATGCTTTACTAGCTAAGGAAAGAGAACTTCAGATTGACAATAGTTTGAAGCATCAGCAGGCTTATCTAAATCCATCTGTCATGAAATTAATTCTTTCTAACCTCATCAGCAATGCCATCAAGCACTCCACTCCAAGTGGCTTGGTTCGAATTGGCGAAAGAGAAGGGGAACTCTTTATCGAGAATAGCTGTAGCCCAGAGGAACAAGAAAAACTAGCCCAGTCTTTTTCTGATAATGCTAGTCGCAAGGCCAAGGGTTCTGGGATGGGGCTCTTTGTGGTCAAGAGTCTACTGGAACATGAAAAATTACCCTATCGTTTCGAGATGGAGGAGAATCGCTTAACCTTCTTTATAGCTTTTCCAAAAGTTGCCCAAGACTAGGCAGAGAAAGGGTTTACATAGATGAAGCTAGAAGAAATTCAATCGAAACTGCGGGAAAAACTAGATTTTTTTGTCAAAAAGTGATAAAATGAACAATGTAAATGGGGTGACCCATAAAAATATACAGGAGGCCTGATAAAATGGCAATCGTTTCAGCAGAAAAATTTGTCCAAGCAGCTCGTGACAACGGTTATGCAGTTGGTGGATTTAACACAAACAACCTTGAGTGGACTCAAGCTATCTTGCGCGCAGCAGAAGCTAAAAAAGCTCCAGTTTTGATCCAAACTTCAATGGGTGCTGCTAAATACATGGGTGGTTACAAAGTTGCTCGCAACTTGATCGCTAACCTTGTTGAATCAATGGGTATCACTGTACCAGTAGCTATCCACCTTGACCACGGTCACTACGAAGATGCACTTGAGTGTATCGAAGTTGGTTACACTTCAATCATGTTTGACGGTTCACACCTTCCAGTTGAAGAAAACCTTAAATTGGCTAAAGACGTTGTTGAAAAAGCACACGCTAAAGGTATCTCAGTAGAAGCTGAAGTTGGTACTATCGGTGGTGAAGAAGACGGAATCATCGGTAAAGGTGAATTGGCTCCAATCGAAGACGCTAAAGCAATGGTTGAAACTGGTATCGACTTCTTGGCAGCTGGTATCGGTAACATCCACGGTCCTTACCCAGCAAACTGGGAAGGTCTTGACCTTGACCACTTGCAAAAATTGACAGAAGCTCTTCCAGGATTCCCAATCGTATTGCACGGTGGATCAGGTATTCCTGATGAGCAAATCCAAGCAGCTATCAAACTTGGTGTTGCGAAAGTTAACGTTAACACTGAATGCCAAATCGCATTCGCTAACGCAACTCGTAAATTTGCTCGTGATTACGAAGCAAACGAAGCAGAATACGACAAGAAAAAACTCTTCGACCCACGTAAATTCTTGGCTGACGGTGTAAAAGCTATCCAAGCATCAGTTGAAGAACGTATCGACGTATTCGGTTCAGAAGGTAAAGCTTAATCTAGCTGAACAATACAGATGAAACCTGCCCATGGGGTGGGTTTTTTGATTAAACAAAAATTTATTATTATATAAATAAAAAATAAGCGAAAAACGATTAGATGATTGATCGTCTTTTGCTTATTGTTTTATTTTTTCAAAATAAATATTATTTCTTATCTTTTGAGTTCATTAAGGCTGCAACAACTGGTGCCCCAATAATTGCAGCAAGTGATCCTATGACTGTAGCAGCATTTTTGACAGTAGATGTGGTTGCAATTAATGAAGATGCTTCACTAATTTGTTCAAAATCTAACGATTTATTCTCAGATACTGCATATTTTTCTGATTCATCAAATAAATTTAGCAACATTTCTGCTCTATCAGCTCTGTCTGGATCTGTCGTTTTTAAATTTTCAATTTCAAAATCTATTACGGTACGTAATGCAATATAGTGGAGTTTTGTTAATCTACTATTTTGAGTTTCAAGATTGCTGATGGTTTGTTTAGTTACTCCTATAAGGTTTCCAAGATCTGAACTTGTCCAATTCAAAATCTCTCTAATAGCTTTTAGGTTATTTTGTAGAATTAATCTTGTATCTTCAGTTGATGGATATTTTTCTTTTAACATATCTTCTTACCTATAATTTTCTATTTCTATTATAACAAAAATAAAATATAATTTAAATAGTTGTCTACGATAAAATAGTTTACCTTGACAAAAACAAAATATTTGTATAAAATAATTGACATCTTAAAAATATTGTACTATACTATATTTAACTAAATAAGAGGAGAAGTAGAATTTAATTTAGATAATTATAGTAAAACTATTTTAAAAAAATTAAGAGGTGTGTTTTTATGGATATTCAATTGGCGTTTATTTTATTGTTAATTTCTTTGTGTATCTTTCTATTGGTTAGAAAGAACATAATTACAAAAAAGTTTACGGACTTTTTGATAAGCAATAAAGGACCAGAAATAGATTTCATAGAATCTGGAGACTTAAGTGTCTTAGAATGTGCAAAAATACTGAACAAAAAATATAGAATTGGAATAGTTAATGCATATATAATTGTTTGTTCAATTAAAGCAAGTTAATTTTATATAAAGTAAAGGAGTGTTACAATGGATGAACTTGTAAAAAAAATAGCAGCTTTTGGTTTACCTGGTGTAGTACTAATGATAGCTATGAGTGCGACAGGATTATCAGGTGGAGCAGCATTGACAGCAGCCTTAGCTGCGCTTGGACCTTTTGGTATGCTTGGAGGAATAGCTCTTTTAGCAACTATTGGTTTATTAGCCGATAAAATAGCAGAAGTAGGTTATGAAGAAGTAACAAAGCTTGTTCTTAAAGAACATCTTAAAACATCTTCTAAGGAAGAAACTATTGAATTGGTAAAAAAATATCCAATTACAAGATCAATGAAATTAAAAATTATAGATTACATTGAAAATTTTAATGAAAATTAAAAAGAGGTAATATTATGTCAAAATTATATACGTGCGAAGAATGTGGTGGAGAGTTCACTAAGAGAGAGCTTAATTGGGATGGTAGCGATCATATTGATGGAGTTTACTATTGCAAAGACTGCTTTCGTTTTCTAGAACAATGTGGGATTGATGCGATGGATCCTGATGGATTTGGATACGATGATTATGGTAATTGGGATCCAGAACGTTTAGGTTTTTAGATTTTTATGGGTTTTAACATACTAAATTAGAAATATTTTACTTTATATCTATCCTGCCCATCGGGCAGGTTTTTTGATGTTTTAAGGAAACAATTAAACTATAATTTTTGATTAAAAATACCACTTTAAGAGAAAAATTTTCAATTTCATAAACTTTAGGCAAACGCTTGCATTCTAGTTTTTATTGGACTATAATAGGTTGGTATAAAGCCTTTTGTAGTAATAAAATGTAGAAGGTACAGAAAGTAAGGATTTAGAATATTTGTAGTCAAAAACACAATGTTGCTATTCCTTACGATAGGGAGATAGATATGGCAATGATAGAAGTAGAACATCTTCAGAAAAATTTTGTGAAGACTGTTAAGGAACCGGGCTTGAAGGGGGCTTTGCGCTCCTTTATTCATCCTGAAAAACAGACCTTTGAAGCGGTCAAGGATTTGACCTTTGAGGTACCAAAGGGCCAGATTTTAGGTTTTATCGGGGCCAATGGTGCTGGGAAGTCGACAACCATTAAAATGCTGACAGGGATTTTAAAACCGACATCTGGTTTTTGTCGGATTAATGGCAAGATTCCACAGGACAATCGCCAAGATTATGTCAAGGATATTGGAGTCGTTTTCGGACAACGCACCCAGCTATGGTGGGATTTGGCACTGCAGGAGACCTACACGGTCTTGAAGGAGATTTATGATGTGCCAGACTCGCTTTTCCAAAAGCGCATGGACTTTTTGAATGAAGTCTTGGATTTGAAGGAATTTATCAAGGATCCTGTGCGAACTCTTTCACTGGGGCAACGGATGCGGGCGGATATTGCGGCTTCCTTGCTTCACAATCCCAAGGTTCTCTTTTTAGATGAGCCGACCATTGGCTTGGACGTTTCGGTCAAGGATAACATTCGTCGGGCCATTACTCAGATCAATCAAGAGAAAGAAACCACCATTCTCTTGACCACTCACGACCTGAGCGACATCGAGCAACTTTGTGATCGGATTTTTATGATAGACAAAGGGCAGGAGATTTTTGATGGAACGGTGAGTCAACTCAAGGAAACCTTTGGCAAGATGAAGACTCTTTCTTTTGAACTGCTACCAGGTCAAAGTCATCTCGTCTCTCACTATGAAGGCTTTTCGGATATGACAATTGATAGACAGGGGAATAGCCTCAACATTGAATTCGATAGTTCTCGCTACCAGTCAGCTGACATTATCAAGCAAACCCTGTCTGATTTTGAAATCCGCGATTTGAAGATGGTGGATACGGATATCGAGGATATTATCCGTCGCTTCTATCGAAAGGAGCTCTAAGATGGTCAAATTGTGGAGACGTTATAAACCCTTTATCAATGCAGGTGTTCAGGAGTTGATTACCTATCGAGTAAACTTTATTCTTTATCGGATCGGCGATGTCATGGGGGCTTTTGTGGCCTTTTATCTCTGGAAGGCAGTCTTTGATTCCTCCCAGGAGTCTTTGATTCAGGGCTTTAGTATGGCAGATATCACCCTCTACATCATCATGAGTTTTGTGACAAATCTTCTGACTAGGTCCGATTCGTCCTTTATGATTGGGGAGGAGGTCAAGGATGGTTCCATTATCATGCGCTTGTTGCGACCAGTGCATTTTGCGGCTTCTTATCTCTTTACCGAGCTTGGGTCAAAGTGGTTGATTTTTATCAGTGTCGGCCTTCCGTTTTTAAGTGTCATTGTCTTGATGAAAATCATATCTGGGCAAGGCGTTGTTGAAGTGCTGGGATTAACTGTCCTTTATTTCTTTAGTCTAACACTAGCTTATCTGATTAACTTTTTCTTTAATATCTGCTTTGGATTTTCTGCCTTTGTGTTTAAAAATCTATGGGGTTCCAATCTACTTAAGACTTCCATAGTGGCTTTTATGTCTGGAAGCTTGATTCCCTTGGCTTTCTTTCCAAAGGTTGTTTCAGATATTCTGTCCTTCCTGCCTTTTTCATCCTTGATTTACACTCCGGTCATGATCATTGTTGGGAAATACGATGCCAATCAGATTCTTCAGGCGCTCGCTTTGCAGTTTTTCTGGCTCTTAGTGATGGTGGGCTTGTCTCAGTTGATTTGGAAACGAGTCCAGTCATTTATCACCATTCAAGGAGGTTAGTATGAAAAAATATCAACGCATGCATCTGATTTTTATCAGACAATACATCAAGCAAATCATGGAATACAAGGTGGATTTTTTAGTTGGTGTCCTGGGAGTTTTTTTGACTCAAGGCTTGAACCTCTTGTTTCTCAATGTCATCTTTCAACACATCCCATCCCTAGAAGGTTGGACTTTTCAAGAAATTGCCTTTATCTATGGTTTTTCTTTGATTCCCAAGGGCTTGGACCATCTCTTTTTTGATAATCTCTGGGCACTGGGGCAACGCTTGGTGAGAAAGGGAGAGTTTGACAAGTATCTGACTCGTCCTATCAATCCTCTCTTTCACATCCTAGTTGAGACCTTTCAGATTGATGCTTTGGGCGAACTATTGGTCGGTGGAATTTTACTAGCGACAACAGTATCAAGCATTGCTTGGACTCTTCCAAAATTCTTGCTTTTCCTAGTCTGCATACCATTTGCGACCTTGATTTATACTTCCTTGAAAATCGCGACAGCTAGTATCGCTTTTTGGACCAAGCAGTCAGGAGCAATGATTTACATCTTCTATATGTTTAATGATTTTGCCAAGTATCCGATTTCCATTTACAATTCAGTCCTTCGCTGGTTGATTAGCTTTATCGTGCCATTTGCCTTTACGGCCTACTATCCTGCTAGCTATTTCTTGCAGGACAAGGATGTAATCTTTAACATCGGAGGTTTGATGTTGATTTCTCTGGTTTTCTTTGTTATTTCCCTTAAACTTTGGGATAGGGGCTTAGATGCCTACGAAAGTGCGGGTTCTTAGCAATAGATGTTATCAAAGCCTTGTCTCAGGACAGGCTTTTTCTAATAGTGATGAAAATTTCTTGACACCTATTCTCAGAGTGCTATACTGTATGTGTAATAGCCGATTTAGCTCATACTCTTCGAAAATCAAATTCAAACCACGTCAACGTCGCCTTGCCGTACTCAAGTACAGCCTGCGGCTAGTTTCCTAGTTTGCTTTTTGATTTTCATTGAGTATCAGTTGGCAGAGCAAGGCACTCGTAAAGCCTAGGTCACAGGTTCAAACCCTGCAATCGACAAAGAGAAGAAACTCATTCTACTGGGTTTCTTTTTTTCTTAATTATTGAACCATTTAGACAGAGATAGAGACCAGATAGACAAAAGAGCTTGTTCTTGAAACTGACCTCTGCTATAATGATTTTTGTAAGGGATGTGAGACGTCACTATCAGATAACTCAAGTTCATAAAAAAGAAATTGGAGATAAAAAATGAAAAAATTATTAGGGATTATATTTTTAGTAGCAGCAGCGACAGTAGTGTATTTTGGTTTTGTTGGCTGGCCAAGTTTAAATGTCAACCTCTGGTCATTGATTCCGGTAGGGCTGTTCCTATTTTTCACTCTAGAGAATCTTTTGAAAAAAGACTACAAGGCTAGTCTGATGTGTTTGATTATTGCCTTTATTATTGCGAATGCAATTTTGGACCTTTTACCAATTTCAAGTGGCTTGGTAATTGGAGCGGGCGTACTAGCTTGCATTGGTATTGGATTTATCTTTCCTGATAAAGAAGGAAAATAAGATTTTTCAAATAGCGATGTGACATAATATAGCTGGATATTAACGTTTAGGAATAGGATAAATTTAACTAATATTAATAAACCAAACTAAGAATTAAGAGTGAACGAAATCAGGAAAAAAATGAAATATTCGTTTGCTCTTTTTGTATGTTTAAATCTTTAAGAAAGATTTTTTCTGTTTGGGATAATAAAAAACTATTCCGTCTTAAAATTTTAAAGAAAATCGGATATCATTTTTATTATAATGAATTCTACTTCAATACTTTTTAAAAACTCTCCAATTTTTATAAAAAACAATCAAAACTATTGTTTTTATACGTATAAGGTTGACAAATTTTTTATTGGTTATAAAATCGTATTATAAGATAATTATAATAAGTAGATTGCTCTCAGATAAAATGAAAGCGGTTACTAAAAGGAGGATTACATGCAAAAAGGTAATTGGAACAAAAAAAGAGTGTATAGTATTCGAAAATTTTCAGTCGGTGCTTGCTCGGTGCTTATAGGGACATGTGCTCTATTATTAGGGGCAAGTGTTAGTCTATCTTCTTCGGTATATGCCAACGAAAATACTGAAGAAATTGTGTCAACAAATAGGACTGAGCACCAGTCTGAAAACCTGAAAACTACTGGACTCTCAAGTGAACATAAAGCTGAAGGTGTTACGACTGAAAAAGTAAGTGAAGAGCCTGCTAAAGCTGAAAACGTATCTTTAAAGGAAAATGCGGATGGTAGTGATGCTGTAGTAAAACCTCATGCAGATCAACCTTTAGTTTCAGTTGCTAATACTCAATCAGTTCCTTTAGTAGAAGGTAAAGCTGAAGTCGAAAACAAAACAGAAGAAGCGAACAAGCCTGAGGATAGCAATAAGCTTGAAGAAACAAATAAGACTGAGGTAACGGATAAATCTGAAGATAAAAATAAATCTGAGGATAAGAAGAAATCTGAAGAAACAAATAAAGCAGAATCACAAGATCGTTCTGTTTCAAAAGATAAGCAAGAATTCAAATCTGCTACGAATGAAGTAGTTGATAAGTTAATTGAAGATAGAAACATTTCCTTCAACCAGAATTGGCACTTTAAACTAAATGCCAATGCAAAGGAAGCTGTAAAACCAGACGCAGATATTTCTTCATGGAAAAAAATGGATCTTCCTCATGACTGGAGTATTCATTTTGATTTTGACCATGATTCACCAGCTCAAAACGAAGGCGGTCAACTGAATGGTGGAGATGGCTGGTATCGGAAAACCTTTAAGTTAGACGAAAAGGACTTGAATAAAGATGTTCGTGTAACCTTTGATGGTGTTTACATGGATTCACAAGTATTCGTCAATGGCCAACTAGTTGGTCACTATCCAAATGGTTACAATCAATTTTCATATGATATTAGTAACTATCTCCATAAAGATGGGCGAGAAAATGTTATTTCTGTTCATGCAGTTAATAAGCAACCAAGTAGTAGATGGTATTCAGGAAGTGGTATCTATCGAGACGTATCATTGCAGGTAACAGACAAGATTCATGTTGAAAAAAATGGAACAACTATTCTAACTCCAAAACTAGAAAGTCAACAAGGAGGAAAAGTTGAAACCCAAGTAAGCAGTAAAATTGTTAATACAGACAATAAAGACCATGAAATTGTAGCAGAGTATCAAATTTTTGAACGAGGTGGTAAGGCAGTTACAGAACTTGTTCGAACTGAGAGTAAAACTCTAAAAGCTAAGGAAACCATTCATTTGGATTCAGCATTAGAGGTTGAAAAACCAAAATTGTGGACAGTGTCATCTGACAAACCTGCTTTATATGAGATGGTAACTCGTGTTTACAAAGATGGTCAGCTTGTAGATGCAAAGAAAGATTTATTTGGTTATCGCTACTATAACTGGACTCCAGACCAAGGGTTCTCTTTAAATGGTGAACACATCAAGTTCCACGGTGTTTCATTGCACCATGATCATGGAGCGCTAGGCGCAGAAGAAAACTATAAGGCAGAATATCGTCGTCTGAAACAAATGAAGGAAATGGGAGTGAATTCGATTCGTACGACTCACAACCCAGCAAGTCCTCAGACCTTGCAGATTGCAGCTGAACTCGGTTTGCTTGTTCAAGAAGAAGCTTTTGATACTTGGTATGGAGGTAAGAAACCATACGACTATGGTCGTTTCTTTGAAAAAGATGCTACCCACCCTGAAGCAAGAAAAGGTGAAAAATGGTCCGATTACGATCTTCGAACAATGGTAGAAAGAGATAAAAACAATCCTGCTGTTGTCATGTGGTCTATTGGTAATGAAATCGGTGAAGCAGATGGGAAAGCTCATTCTCTTGCAACTGTCAAACGCTTGGTGAAAGTGATTAAATCTGTCGATAATACACGTTATGTAACCATGGGAGCTGATAAATTCCGTTTTGGAGATGGAACTGGAGATCATGAAAAGATCGCAGATGAACTAGATGCAGTTGGATTGAATTACTCTGAAGAAAATTATCAAACTCTTCATGCGAAACATCCTAAATGGCTCATTTATGGTTCAGAAACATCTTCAGCAACTCGTACAAGGGGAAGTTATTTCCATCCAGAGAGTGAGTGGGTAGGAAGTAATCAATACTGGCGTAATTACGAACAATCCGATTATGGTAATGATCGTGTTGGTTGGGGTAAAACTGCTACAGCATCATGGACTTTCGATAGAGATCATCCAGGATATGCTGGACAATTCATTTGGACAGGTACAGATTATATTGGAGAACCAACTCCATGGCACAATCAAAATAGTACACCTGTAAAAAGCTCTTACTTTGGTATTGTAGACACCGCAGGGATTCCAAAAAATGACTATTATCTCTACCAAAGTCAGTGGGTTTCTGCTAAGAAAAAACCAATGGTTCATTTACTTCCTCATTGGAACTGGGAAAAGACTGAATTGGCAGACAATGTTGCAGATGCTGAAAATCGAATCCCGGTTAGAGCCTATTCCAATGCTGCTAGTGTTGAGTTGTTCTTAAATAATGAGTCACTAGGTCTTAAAAAATTCAACAAAAAACAAACAAGTGACGGTCGAACATATCAAGAAGGTGAAAATCCTCAAGAGCTATACTTGGAGTGGAAAGTAGCTTATAAACCAGGAACTTTAGAAGCAGTTGCTCGAGATGAGTCTGGTAAGGAAATTGCTCGAGATAAGATAGTGACTGCTGGTGAGCCTGCTGGTGTTCGTCTGGTTAAGGAAGAGAACGCTATCGCTGCAGATGGAAAAGATTTGACTTATATCTATTATGAAATTGTAGATAGTAAGGGCAATGTTGTGCCAACTGCTAACAATCTAGTTCACTTCCAACTTCATGGACAAGGTCAACTGGTTGGTGTGGATAATGGTGAGCAAGCTAGTCGTGAACGTTATAAAGAACAAGCAGATGGTTCTTGGATTCGTAGAGCCTTTAATGGTAAAGGGGTAGCGATTGTTAAATCGACTGATCAAGCAGGTAAATTTACCCTTACAGCTTATTCGGGATTGTTGAAATCAGATCAAGTTACGATTTTTACAGGTAAGTCAGACCAGTCAGAAAAGACTGTTTTAGGCACAGAAATACCAAAAGTACGTACAGTTTTAGGACAAAAACTTAAAATGCCTCAGACAGTGCCATTTGTCTATAGTGATGGTAGTCGTGAAAAACGTCCTGTAACCTGGTCTCAAGCAGATGTCAGTCAAGCTGGAATTGTAACTGTAAAAGGTATGTCTGATGGACGTGAAGTTGAGGCTCGTGTTGAAGTACTTACAGTTGCGAATGAACTTCCAGCTGTTAAACGCATCACACCTGGAACAGACTTGAGTTCTGTGGATAAACTTGTTTCACTTGTTTCAACAGATGGTCGTATTCACAATTATGAAGTTGAAAATTGGGAAATTTCACCAGAAGATAAAGAGAAGTTATCTACTCCAGGGGCACATATTCAGATGACTAGCCAATTAGGAGATAGAACCGTCCACGCTACTTTGATAGTTGATGATGGTAAGGAATTGTCTCAAGTTACACCAACTATAGCAGTAGGTGGTGAAAGTGTTACGGAACTTTCAAATGAACATCCTGTCCATTATCATAAACTTTCTTATGGTGCAAAAATTCCAGAAGTCAGTGCTAGTGCTGAAAATGCTGATGTGAAGGTCGTTCAGGCAAATGAGTCAAATGGAATGCGTGCTAGTATCTATGTTCAACCTAAAGATGGTGGACAATTACAAACTTATGCAGTTCAGTTCCTTGTTGATTCTCCACAAATTGAAAGCTTGAGTCTCAGAGTGGATCAAGCATCTAGCCTCAAAGAAGATCAAACTGTTAAAGTGACAGTTTTAGCCCGTTATCAGGATGGAACTGAAGCTATTTTACCAACTGATAAGGTGACTTTCTCAAGCCAAGGCGAGGGAGGAGTCTCTGTTAATAAGGGAATGCTAGAGTTGCATAAACCGGGTAGTCTCACTTTACAAGCTCAATATGAAGGTGCAAAAGGAGAACTTCCTCTAACGATCGCAGCAAATACGGAAGATAAAGTTGTTCAGGCCATTCGCCCAGTTAGCCTTGTGACAGATTTGCACCAAACACCAAATCTTCCATCTACAGTAACAGTTGAGTACGATAAAGGATTTCCAAAAGTTCATAAGGTAGTTTGGGATTCGATTCCATCTGAAAAATTAAATCAATATCATACTTTTGAAGTACTTGGTAAGGTTGAAGGATTGAATCAAGAAGCGCGTGCGACAGTATCAGTAGAAGGAATTGTAAAAGTTGAAGATGTGAGCATCACAACACCAATTTCTGAGGCACCAACCTTGCCAGAAAGTGTCCGAACTTATTATTCAAATGGCCAAGTATCTTCAGCTAAGGTGGCTTGGGATACTATTGATGCAAGCCAGTATGCACAAGAAGGAATCTTTACTGTAACAGGCCATGTAGAAGGAACACAACTGACAACGAAATTACATGTTCGTGTATCGAGTCAAACAGAAATTGGGAAGAATATTTCAGATCAGTGGACAGGTTCAGAATTACCACTTGCCTTTGCATCAGATTCTCATTCTTATGACCCAGTATCTAATGTAAATGATAAAGTGATTTCTTACGGTGATCAGCCTGCAAATCGTTGGTCAAACTGGAAACGTTCTGAAGAAGCTTCAGTAGGAGTACTCTTTGGAGATTCAGGTATTTTGACAAAACGTTCGGTTGATAACTTGAATGTGGCCTTTTATGAAGATAGTGGTGTAGGTGCTCCAAAATCTTACGTCATTGAGTATTATGTTGGTGAAAAAGCTCCAACTGCACCGAAGAATCCTGGTTATGTAGAGGGGGAAAACCACGTATTTAATGACAGTAAAAATTGGAAACTAGTTACAAATCTTAAGGCTCCAGATCAGTTAAAAGCTGGAGAAATGAATCATTTCAGTTTTGATAAGGTGGATACCTACGCGGTACGTATTCGTATGACAAGAGCTGATGATAAACTTGGAACATCAATTACAGAATTACAAGTTTTCTCTAAAAAGGTAGCACCAGCTAAAGAGGCAACTACTAACATTAAGGTGGCTGGAAAAGATCTTCCTCACTTTAATCCAGACTTAACAGATTACTATTTAGACTATAGTGATGGAAAAATTCCAGAAGTAACAGCTAGTATCACAAATAATGGACTTGCTACAGTGGTTCCTAGTGTGAAAGAGGGCGATCCTGTCCGTGTTATTGTGAAAGCAGAAAATGGCGATATTCTTGGAGAATACAACCTTCACTTTACAAAAGATAAAGATTTGTTGGCTCGTAAACCAATTGCTGCTGCAAAACAGTCTCAATTGTTGCAGTTAGGTCAACCTTTGGAGTTGCCAAATAAGGTTCCAGTTTATTTCGCAGGTAAGAGCGGTTATGACGTAAAAGATTTGGCAGTTGAATGGGAAAAAGTCCCTGCTTCTACCTTAAACAAAGCTGGGGAATATACAATTAAAGGTCATGTAGTTGGTAGTGAAGTCCCAGTAGAATTATCTGTTCGAGTAACGGACAAGGTCGGTAGATCTCTTTCTGATAATCCAGATTATCTTGCTACTCATAGTCAGGCTTTTGCTTCAGCTACTAATGATTTGGATGATAATTCGAACGACCGTGTAGACTATTTAAATGATAATGACCGAAATCAAGACAACCGTTGGACAAACTGGTCAGCTAATCCATCCGCTAATCCAGAAGTATCAGTTGGTGTTATCTTTAAAAAGAATGGTAAAATTGTGGATAGAAAGGTTTCACAAGCTAAACTAAACTTCTTTGCAGATAGTGGAACAGATGCCCCAGCTAAACTCGTATTGGAACGATACATCGGTCCTGACTTTGATGTTCCAGTTTACTATTCAAACTACAGCTACGAATCAAATCACCCATTTAATAACCCTGATAATTGGGAACTTGTTCCTTATTATGCAGACAAAGAAATTCAAGCTGGAGACGAGATCAATGTGACATTTAAACCTGTGACTACCAAAGCTATGAGATGGCGCATGGATAGAAAAGCAGATAAAAATGGGGTTGCTTTAACTGAATTAAGTTTCCGAGCACCAAGTGAGCTTGCAAAAGAGAGCACAGAGGGAAGAATTTTAGTAGATGGTAAAGAGCTTCCTGACTTCTCTGAAAATCGTTTGGACTATGAATTGATTTATAAAGGGGAACGTCCAAAAATCACTGTAGAAGGGAAAGATCAAGTCACATCTACAATTGTGGATAGTGGAAATGAAAATCTTCCTGTATTAGTCCGTCTGGTATCAGAGAGTGGTAAGAATGTCAAAGAATACCGGATTAAATTGACTAAGGAAAAAGTGATAGACGCAAAACTTGTAGCTCCTGCTCAATATGACTTGCCTAGTCTTGAAGTGGTAGACAAAGAATTAAACTTCCAAACTCTTGAACAAAAAGACGATACTCTGCTTGAAGGAGAAGTTCGCCTATTGCAAGAAGGTAAAGTTGGTAAGGAACGTATCTATACAGAAGTAACGACTGATGGCAAGCACGAAGAAAAATCACGTGAGATTCTGGAAGAACCTATAAATAGAATTCTGTTGGTAGGTACTAAGAAGAAAACAAGTAACATTGAGACACCTGCGGGTGGACATCAAGACAATGGTAGCAGTCAACCTACGGAACAAAAACCAGGAGCAAATCCGAATCCAAATATTGTCATTCCAAATCCATCAAATAATGGTGTGACAAGTAACAGTTCAGATTTTAAAAATCATCTATCAGTTGCTCCGAACATTGTGATACAAGCTCCTACTCAGGAAAGCAAAAAACCTGGATGGAACAAGGAAGATGGTAAATGGTATTATCGTCAACAAAATGGAGACTTGGCTAAGGGTTGGGTCAAGGATGGAGACACTTGGTATTACTTTGATCAAACAGGAAAAATGGAAACTGGCTGGATTAAAGACCAATCAGGTACATGGTATTACTTGAATCAATCAGGGGCTATGTCATCTAATGAGTGGATTTTGGATCAAGCTGGTAAGTGGTACTATGTTGATGCATCGGGTTCGATGAAGACAAGTCAATGGTTCCAAGTTGGAGACAAATGGTATTATGTTGATGAAAATGGAGCTCTTGCTGTTAATACAGTAACTCCGGATGGTTATCAAGTAAATGAAAACGGTGAGTGGATTGGATAAGATTGATTTGAGGAATGTAACTTTCTCATTAAGATTTATTCTGTGCAGTGTTCCTAAGCGAGACAAGAGAAGTATCGCTTGGGAACTATCTACTCGAACGATTTTTAAACCAGAAAAAAGGATTTAACCCATGTCGAAAGGGTTAAATCCTTTATTTTTCATGTCTCATATAAGATTCAGCTAGAGGGCCATCAATTCAACAATCATCTCGATATACATTACAAGGGTTAATAAGAATCCTGCACGCCAGAAGAATTTGATGAATTTAGGATAGTAAAAGCTGCGTTTTTTCAAAAGAAAGAAAAAAACGAGGATAATGGCTAGGAGTGAGAGGGCTAGGCCAAGTCTAGGGAGAAAATTATGGGTAAAGGTTTTAGCTGTAATCAAGTAATACTCAAATACCAAGACTGGAAAAGCCAAATCCGCAAAATTTCGTCCTAGTTTTTTTAATCTAAAAAGTTTGGTTATGATAATGCAGACTACTAAAGTCAGTATCAATAATAAAATAGAGGCTAATTTCATTAAAATCATATCCATATTGTATCATAAAAAATGGCTAAAGGAAACGAGAAACAGAGGAATTTATAGGAAAGTCAGGCTTTTGAGATTGTGGGTGTTTTTTGTTATAATGAAAGTTATGAAATCTTATAATACCTTGAATGATTATTATCGAAAACTCTTTGGAGAAAAGACTTTTAAAGTCCCTATTGATGCGGGATTTGACTGTCCCAATCGTGATGGAACTGTGGCTCATGGAGGCTGTACTTTTTGTACGGTTTCAGGTTCTGGAGATGCTATCGTTGCACCGGATGCGCCTATTCGTGAGCAATTTTATAAGGAAATTGACTTTATGCACCGTAAGTGGCCAGATGTGCAGAAGTATCTGGTTTATTTTCAAAATTTTACCAACACCCATGAAAAGGTGGAAGTCATTCGAGAGCGCTATGAGCAGGCTATCAATGAGCCAGGTGTAGTAGGAATCAATATCGGAACGCGCCCAGACTGTTTACCAGACGAAACCATTGAATATTTGGCTGAATTATCGGAGCGCATGCATGTGACGGTTGAATTGGGCTTGCAGACTACTTATGAAACAACCTCTGACCTGATTAACCGTGCCCATTCCTATGAGTTGTACGTGGAAACGGTCAAGCGTTTGAGAAAGTATCCAAAAATTGAGATTGTTTCTCATTTGATCAATGGCTTACCTGGTGAAACCCATGAGATGATGATTGAAAATGTCCGTCGCTGTGTTACGGATAACGACATTCAAGGGATTAAACTGCACTTGCTCCATCTTATGACAAATACTCGTATGCAACGGGACTACCACGAGGGACGTTTGCAATTGATGAGCCAGGACGAATATGTAAAGGTCATCTGCGACCAACTGGAAATCATTCCCAAGCATATTGTCATCCATCGAATTACAGGAGATGCTCCTAGGGATATGCTGATTGGCCCTATGTGGAGCCTCAATAAATGGGAAGTTCTCAACAGTATTGAGATGGAGATGCGACGTCGCGGAAGTGTTCAAGGATGCAAGGCTGTAAAACAGGAGTTTGAAAATGAAAAGACCACTTGAAATGGCACATGATTTTTTGGCTGAGGTTGTAACTCAGGACGATATCGTAGTGGATGCGACTATGGGAAATGGTCACGACACCCTTTTTCTAGCCAAATTAGCCAAGCAAGTCTATGCCTTTGATATTCAGGAACAAGCCTTGGAAAAGACGCAAGAGCGTTTGGACCAGGCTAACCTGACAAATGCCCAGTTGATCTTGCAAGGTCATGAGACACTGGACCAGTTTGTAACAGAAGCCAAGGCAGGAATTTTTAATCTAGGCTATTTGCCATCAGCTGATAAGTCTGTCATCACCCGACCTCAGACAACTATTGAGGCATTAGAAAAGCTGTGTGGCTTACTTGTTAAAGGTGGACGGATTGCCATTATGATCTACTATGGTCATAATGGAGGAGATCTCGAGAGGGATGCTGTCTTGGATTTTGTTAGCCAGTTGAACCAACAAGAGTACACAGCTGCCATTTACCAAACTTTAAACCAAGTCAACAACCCACCATTTTTAGTAATGATTGAAAAATTAGAGAGATATAGACATGGATAAACAATACCTACGTGAAAAGCTGGATGCCATGCGCCAGAATTTTGTTGAATCAACCCACCACGAACGAGCGGTGGGAGTGCTAGACCAAGCGCATATGAGCAAAAAAATGCTTAAAATCAAGAAAAAATTAGTTGCTCTTGAAATGGAACGGTGCCAGAGAAAAATTGAACATAAAGATTGTTCCAAGATTGACCAAAAAATCAAAGAGCAGAAGGAGATTTTTGAATCTTGTTGTAAAAAAGATTAAGGAGGACGTGCGTGGAATTACTGATTTACCTCATCCTATTTTTACTGGTCTTGATTGTCTCGAGTACAACCAATAAGCTCCTGCCCTTTTTGCCTCTCCCTTTGGTGCAGATTCTTTTGGGAATCGTGATTGGTCTTTTTTTACCCAATACCGACTTTCATCTCAATACAGAGTTGTTTTTGGCCCTAGTTATCGGGCCCTTACTTTTCCGAGAGTCGGAAGAAGCAGACATTACAGCTATTTTAAAACACTGGCGAATCATTGTTTATCTCATATTTCCAGTGATTTTCATCTCGACCCTGAGTTTGGGTGGCTTGGCCCATCTTCTTTGGCTCAGTCTTCCCTTGGCGGCTTGCTTGGCTGTTGGGGCAGCCCTTGGCCCTACGGACTTGGTTGCCTTTGCCTCTCTTTCAGAGCGGTTTAGCTTTCCTAAGCGTGTGTCCAATATTCTTAAAGGTGAAGGACTCTTGAATGATGCATCTGGTTTGGTTGCCTTTCAGGTAGCTTTGACAGCTTGGACAACTGGAGTCTTTTCCTTTGGGCAAGCTAGTAGTTCGCTCATCTTTTCAATTCTAGGCGGTTTTTTGATTGGCTTTTTAACAGCCATGACCAACCGTTTCCTCCATAGCTTCTTGCTAAGTGTGAGAGCAACAGATATTGCTAGTGAGCTCCTTCTGGAATTGAGTTTGCCCTTAGTAACCTTCTTCCTGGCGGAAGAAGTCCATGTTTCAGGGATTATTGCCGTTGTAGTTGCTGGGATTTTAAAGGCAAGCCGTTTTAAGAAAATTACGCTCCTCGAAGCCCAAGTGGATACGGTGACCGAGACGGTCTGGCACACAGTGAACTTTATGCTCAACGGTTCTGTCTTTGTGATTTTAGGGATGGAGTTGGAAATGATAGCAGAGCCTATCTTGACCAATCCAATCTATAATCCCTTACTGTTATTGGTATCTCTTATAGCCCTTACCTTTGTCCTCTTTGCCATTCGTTTTGTCATGATTTATGGCTATTATGCCTATAGGACTAGACGTCTCAAGAAAAAGCTAAATAAGTATATGAAGGACATGCTTCTTTTGACCTTCTCAGGTGTCAAGGGAACGGTGTCGATTGCTACGATTCTTCTGATACCAAGTGATTTAGAGCAGGAGTATCCTCTCTTGCTTTTCCTTGTCGCAGGTGTGACGCTGGTAAGCTTTTTAACAGGTCTCTTGGTCTTGCCTCATCTTTCTGATGAACAGGAAGAAAGCAAGGATTATCTCATGCATATCGCTATTTTGAATGAAGTAACGCTAGAGTTGGAAAAAGAGTTGGAAGATACCAGAAATAAGCTCCCTCTCTATGCAGCCATTGACAATTATCATGGACGTATTGAAAATCTCATACTGAGTCAAGAAAATAAGGGGGCTCAAGAAGACTGGGAGGCCTTAAAACTTCTCATCCTCAGTATTGAAAGTGATGGTTTAGAACAGGCTTACGAAGAAGGCAAGATGAGTGAGCGTGCCTATCGAGTTTACCAACGTTATTTGAAAAACATGGAACAAAGTATCAATCGCAAGTTTGCTTCACGTTTGACCTATTATTTCCTTGTTTCCTTGCGGATTTTACGTTTTCTCCTTCACGAAGTCTTTACCTTTGGCAAGACCTTCCGCAGTTGGAAAAATGAAGAATCACAGAAACTCAGAGCCCTTGACTATGACCAAATTGCAGAGCTCTATCTAGAAAATACAGAGATGATTATCGAAAGTTTGGAGAACCTAAAAGGGGTTTATAAGAGTTCTTTAATCAGCTTCATGCAGGATTCTCGTCTCCGAGAAACAGCTATTATTACCAGTGGTGCCTTTGTCGAACGGGTTATCAATCGCGTCAAGCCCAACAATATCGATGAAATGCTGAGAGGCTATTATCTGGAGCGCAAGTTGATTTTCGAATACGAAGAAAAACGATTGATTACGACCAAGTATGCCAAGAAGTTACGACAAAATGTGAATAACTTAGAGAACTATTCTCTGAAAGAAGCTGCCAATACCCTGCCTTATGATATGATGGAATTGGTAAGAAGAAATTAGTTAATGCTCTTCGAAAATCTCTTCAAACTACGTCAGCTTTATCTGCAACCTCAAAGCGGTGCTTTGAGCAACCTGCGGCTAGCTTCCTAGTTTGCTCTTTGATTTTCATTGAGTATAAGATTGTAAGTGAAGGAGTGTGACATGAAGAAGTGGTGGAAAGAGCTGATAGATAAGCCTTTATTAAAAGCTTTTTTGCATTATTATCAAGCATCAGATAGTGAGTTGACCAGTGTTGCAGTAGCCTACTATTGGTTGATTTCGATCTTTCCCTTGCTTTTGGTGGTGGTCAATATCCTCCCCTATTTTAAGATTCCAGTTTCCAATTTTTTAAAGGTTGTCAATGAATTTTTGCCGGATACCATGTATGATGTGGTGGCAAAGATTATCACAGAAGTGCTGACCCAACCGTCAACGGGCTTATTAAGTTTTGCGGTTTTGTCAGCCCTCTGGACCTTTTCAAAATCCATGAATTTCCTACAGAAAGCCTTTAATAAAGCTTACGGAGTAGCAAAAAATCGTGGAATGATTTCCCATCAGCTTATGAGTTTGTTTGTCAGTTTTGGTTTGCAGATTCTCTTTGCTTTAGCTCTGTTTTTGAGTGTCTTTGGCCGTATGCTCCTCAACCTTGTCAAAAGTTATTGGAAATCGGATAGTCCTCTCTTTGATTATCTGCAAGACCTAACAGGCCCTTTGGTCTATGCCTTGATTTTTGCCATCCTGGTCATGCTCTACTATTTTCTACCCAATGTTAAGGTGCGACGAATTCGACATGTATTGCCAGGTAGTGCCTTTGTCTTATTGACTCTGGCCTTACTGCTCAATATCTTTTCAGTCTATATTAACAATTATGTCAATCACCTAGTGGACGTGCGTTTTTTCAGTTCCGTCGTCGTGGTGGTCATGATGTTCTGGTTTATTCTCATCGCTAAGATTTTGATTGTCGGCGCGGTTATCAATGCCAGTGTTCAGAGCTTGAAAGATCCGAGCTTTAGAATAAATTAATTCTTTATATATTACAAAACGCATACTATCGAGGTTTTATTGCCTGATAATATGCGTTTTTTCATTATGAAATTAATAGATAAACATGGCATCGCCAAAACTAAAGAAGCGGTAGTGTTCTTGGATGGCATGGTGGTAGGCATCTAAGATCAATTCACGGCCGGCAAAGGCAGAAACCAACATGACCAGAGTTGATTTTGGCAGGTGGAAGTTGGTTGAGAAGGCATCCACGACCTTCCACTCATACCCAGGTTTGATAAAGATATTGGTCCAGCCAGAATCTGCTTGGATTTGTCCATCAAACTTGGAACCAATAGTCTCCAAGGTGCGGATAGAAGTGGTTCCAACAGCGATGACGCGACCTCCATTTTCTTTGACAGAGCGAAGGGTGGCAGCAGCTTCCTCAGAAAGTTGGTAGAATTCTGAGTGCATTTCGTGTTCGTCCAGATTGTCAACTGAAACGGGTCTAAAGGTTCCGAGTCCGACATGAAGAGTCAGATAGACCAGATGGACACCTTTAGCTTGGATTTCTGCTAGCAGTTCTTTGGTGAAGTGAAGACCAGCAGTAGGTGCTGCAGCAGAGCCACTTTCCTTGGCGTAAACGGTTTGATAGCGTTCACGGTCATCCAGTTTTTCATGGATATAAGGCGGCAGCGGCATTTCACCCAGACTTTCCAAAACTTCTAGGAAAATTCCTTGGTATTCAAAGCGGACAATGCGGCCCCCGTGGGTCAATTCTTCCGTAACGACAGCGCTGAGGCGACCATCACCAAAGCTGACACGAGTACCAATCTTGAGGCGTTTGGCAGGTTTAGCCAGAACTTCCCACTCATCGCCACTAATGTTTTTGAGTAGGAGCAGTTCTACATGACCTCCAGTTTCTTCCTTTTGACCATAGAGGCGGGCAGGGAGAACACGGGTATCGTTCATAACAAGGGCATCACCAGATTCCAGCATATCAATAATAGAGTGGAAGTGTTTATCCTGCATTTCTCCTGTCTCACGGTTGACGATGAGGAGTTTAGAGGCGTCCCGTTTTTCAAGGGGCGTTTGAGCAATCAATTCCTCAGGCAAGTGGAAATCAAAATCAGCTGTATTCATATATCTGTTCATTCTTTCTAAGTTCTAATCCTATCCATTATAACATGTTTCAAGTATAGTCGCTCTTTTTTTAGAAATTAAATCGTTTTCACTTGACAAAAATTGGTCTATACCATATAATAAATATAGATTGAAACGGAGGATAAAAAGATGAAAGTTATTAAAGTTGAAAACCAAATCGAAGGTGGAAAAGTTGCTTTTGAGATTTTGAAGGAAAAATTGGCCAATGGAGCTCAAACCCTAGGACTTGCGACAGGAAGTAGCCCACTTGAATTTTACAAGGAAATTGTTGAAAGTGACCTTGATTTTTCAAATCTAACCAGTGTCAACCTTGATGAGTATGTAGGCCTTGATGGCGACAATCCTCAGTCTTATCGTCACTTCATGCAAGAAAACTTGTTCAACCAAAAACCATTTAAAGAAAGTTTCTTGCCTCGTGGGGTTAAGGACAATGCTGAAGCTGAAGTTGAACGCTACAACCAAATTTTGGCTGAACATCCAGTTGACCTCCAAATCTTGGGAATCGGTCGCAATGGACATATCGGATTTAATGAACCTGGTACTCCTTTTGACAGTCAAACGCATCTAGTAGAGCTTGATCAGTCTACTATTGAAGCCAATGCGCGCTTTTTTGACAAGATTGAAGACGTTCCAACTCAAGCCATTTCAATGGGAATTAAAAACATCTTGGATGCCAAGTCAATCCTTCTATTTGCTTATGGTGAGTCGAAAGCAGAAGCCATTGCCGGAACAGTGTCTGGCCCAGTGACTGAGAATCTCCCAGCAAGTAGCCTCCAAAATCACCCTGATGTGACGATTATCGCAGATGCTGAAGCGCTCAGCTTACTTGAAAAATAAAACTGAAGAATACTGTTAGCCATTCAATCCTTTGGGTTGGATGGTTCTTTAAAACTAAATTGATGTAAATAGAACGATGGTATAATAATAGAATCGTACTTGATTACTTGGTAGATAAACATTACATAAAAGTAAGTGATAGTTGACAGATAATAATATTTTTAAAAGGATTTTTTTATGAGAGAATATTCAGTAACTTATAATAATTTAACAAAAAAATTAAAAGAGCATTATAAACAACATAAATATAAAGGTCAAACTACTAGAGATGTTACATCTTTCGTAAGAAGCCATACCATCAATATTGAGACATTTCATGATTTAATAATGGAAATAGCAGAACTCTCATATAAAAATCCTGATGTCATGTTATTTTATAGAGGACAAAATAATAACTATGTAAAAAGTGAAAAAACTCAAAATGCTACTTTATATCCTACAATCTATCGTTCAAATAGTGAAAAAGATATCAATTTTGATTTTGATATTCTAGAAAAAACATCAACTATGTTAATGACAGAATTAGAAAAAGATAATAATGTGGATAAGGAAGAAATAAAAGAATTAAAGAAAATTAAATTACTTCAATACTCAATATTACAACACTATGAAGTGTGTAAGACGCCGTTATTAGATTTAACTCAGTCAATAAAAGTAGCGTGTTCATTTGCTATATTAGACAATAAAGATAAAACGGGCTATATTTACGTATTAGGAATGCCTTATGTAAATGGTAGGATTTCGGTAGATTCTGAAGATTATATTACAAACGTAAGATTACTAAGCATAAGTTCTAGCTCTTCAAAAAGACCGTTTTTTCAAGAGGGATATTTGGTACAGACAGAATTTGCTTCTAATGCTGATATAGAAAAAGGTGAACTAGATTTTAATAGAAGAATAGTTGCTATTTATAAATTTAAAAACACTAAAACCTTCTGGGGCTCTGAAAGACCTATTGAAAGGGAGAATTTATATCCAGAAGAAGATACAATGAAAGATATTTGTGATAGGCTTAAGGAGAGAAAATATGATTATATAGGGAATGAGGAAAATAGCGGAAATTTAACCGGAACATTTTTAAATTTGTGGAATAACTTAGAGGATGAGATAAGGTATAAAACCCAACTCAACGAATTTTTTAAAGGGTTAAAAGTACTTGAAAGAGGAAAGGATAAATTGTATGAAAAAAACAGTGATAGAATATATAAAATCCGTGTTTTTAGAAATAAACTTGTACACAATACTAAAGCAATTTCCGATAAAGATTTAGAAAATAAAATTGAAGAATTAAAGAAATTATTAAAAGATTTAAAAATAAGGTTTGAAGACATCAGTTAAATTCTTCTTAAATGTTCATAAGTAGACTTGAAAAAGAAATATTGCATGCTAATGATGGTTTTCAACTAGTTTCTTCTTGACAATTATTCCTTTTACGTGTAAAATAGAATAGATCTTGAACTTGAAGGGAGTGAAAAAAATGTCTAAAACAGTAGTACGTAAGAATGAATCTCTTGACGACGCACTTCGTCGTTTCAAACGTGCGGTTACTAAAGCTGGTACTCTTCAAGAAACACGCAAACGTGAATTCTATGAAAAACCTTCTGTAAAACGTAAACGTAAATCAGAAGCAGCTCGTAAACGTAAAAAATTCTAATTAGAAATGAAAGGCTAGAGAAATCTAGTCCTTTTTCTTTTAAATAAATACTCCAAAGCCTGCAAAAATCTGAAACTTCTAAGGACAATTTGATATAATAGTAAAAAGAACTCGATTGAAGGAGGAAATGATGTCGGTTTTAGTAAAAGAAGTGATTGAAAAGCTTAGACTAGACATTGTCTATGGCGAACCAGAATTGCTTGAAAAGGAAATCAATACAGCGGATATTACGCGACCTGGTCTTGAAATGACAGGCTATTTTGACTACTATACGCCAGAGCGGATTCAACTTTTGGGGATGAAGGAGTGGTCTTATCTGATCAGCATGCCTTCCAACAGCCGCTATGAAGTTTTGAAAAAAATGTTTCTACCTGAGACACCTGCGGTCATTGTTGCCCGTGGTTTGGTGGTTCCAGAGGAGATGCTAAAGGCAGCCAGAGAGTGTAAGATTGCCATTTTAACCAGCCGTACGGCTACTAGTCGTTTGTCTGGAGAGTTATCTAGTTATCTGGATTCACGTTTAGCAGAACGGACCAGTGTGCACGGTGTTTTGATGGATATCTATGGGATGGGTGTCTTGATTCAAGGCGATAGTGGAATTGGTAAGAGTGAGACAGGTTTAGAGCTTGTCAAACGTGGTCACCGCTTGGTGGCAGATGACCGTGTCGATATCTTTGCCAAGGATGAGATTACTCTTTGGGGTGAACCGGCTGAAATCTTGAGACACCTGATTGAAATTCGTGGGGTTGGGATTATCGATGTTATGAGTCTCTACGGTGCGAGTGCGGTCAAGGACTCTTCACAGGTTCAACTTGCTGTCTATTTGGAAAACTATGATACACATAAGACCTTTGATCGTCTTGGTAACAATCCAGAGGAACTAGAAATTTCTGGCGTAGCCATTCCTCGTATCCGCATCCCAGTTAAAACTGGTCGTAATATCTCTGTCGTGATTGAGGCAGCTGCTATGAACTATCGTGCCAAGGAAATGGGCTTTGATGCGACCCGTTTGTTCGAAGAACGCTTGACAAATCTCATTGCTCAAAACGAGGTGCCTAATGCTTGATCCAATTGCTATTCATCTAGGTCCTCTAGCCATTCGTTGGTATGCCTTGTGTATTGTGACAGGTTTGATTCTTGCGGTTTATTTGACTATGAAAGAAGCGCCTAGAAAGAAGATCATACCAGACGATATTTTAGATTTTATCTTGATTGCCTTTCCTCTGGCTATTTTAGGAGCTCGTCTCTACTATGTTATTTTCCGTTTTGATTACTATAGTCAGAACTTGGGAGAAATTTTTGCCATTTGGAATGGTGGTTTGGCCATTTACGGTGGTTTGATAACTGGGGCTCTTGTACTCTATATCTTTGCTGATCGTAAACTCATTAATACTTGGGATTTTCTAGATATTGCGGCGCCTAGCGTCATGATTGCTCAAAGTCTGGGACGATGGGGTAATTTCTTTAACCAAGAAGCTTATGGTGCAGCAGTGGATAATCTGGATTATCTACCTGGCTTTATCCGTGACCAGATGTATATTGAGGGGAGCTACCGTCAACCGACCTTCCTTTATGAGTCTCTATGGAATCTACTTGGATTTGCCTTGATTCTGATTTTTAGACGAAAATGGAAGAGTCTCAGACGAAGTCATATCACTGCTTTCTATTTGATTTGGTATGGTTTTGGTCGTATGGTTATTGAAGGCATGCGAACAGATAGCCTCATGTTCTTTGGTCTTCGAGTGTCTCAATGGCTTTCAGTTGTTCTTATCGGTCTCGGTATTTTTATCATTCTATATCAAAATCGAAAGAAGGCCCCTTACTATATTTCAGAGGAGGAAAACTAAATGTTAGAAGTTGCATATATTCTTGTAGCCTTTGCTTTGATCGTCTTTTTGGTTTATCTGATTATCACTGTGCAAAAGCTTGGACGTGTTATCGATGAAACAGAGAAGACGATTAAAACCTTAACTTCAGATGTGGATGTGACCTTACATCATACCAATGAATTACTGGCTAAGGTCAATGTCTTGGCAGATGATATCAATGTCAAGGTAGCAACGATTGATCCACTCTTTAGTGCTGTTGCAGATCTATCTCTATCTGTTTCCGACCTCAATGACCATGCGCGTGTCTTGAGTAAGAAAGCTTCATCAGCTGGTTCAAAAACACTCAAGACTGGAGCAAGTTTGTCAGCTCTTCGTCTTGCAAGTAAATTTTTCAAAAAATAAAAAGGAGAATTCTTATGGGTAAACTATCCTCAATCCTTTTAGGAACCGTTTCAGGTGCAGCTCTTGCCTTGTTTTTAACAAGCGACAAGGGCAAACAAGTTTGCAGTCAGGCTCAAGATTTTCTAGATGATTTGAGAGAAGATCCTGAGTATGCCAAGGAGCAGGTCTGTGAAAAGCTGACAGAAGTCAAGGAGCAGGCTACAGATTTTGTTCTTAAAACCAAAGAACAGGTTGAGTCAGGTGAAATCACTGTGGACAGCGTACTTGCTCAAGCCAAATCATGTGCTCGTCAAGCGACAGAAGCATCAAAAGATCGATTCAATAATCTCAAGGAGCAATGGCAAGAAAAGGCCGAAACTTTTGATGAATCAGAAGAGATTGTTATTGACATAACAGAAGAACAAATTTAGCTATATCCTCTTTTCACCTTATGTGAATGATGATAATCATTTTTAAGATAGTAATCACATTAAGATTACTGTCTTATTTTTTTGCAATCAAAATACTCTAGAATTTATATGGATGTTTCATTTTAATATAGTATCGGCTTTCGTGAGCAGGGGAATGCTCCCTTTGACGTCCAATTTGCTCCCAATAATCTTTTGAAGTCAGACACCTATATTTTAGCTGTTATCAACAATTAGTATTTGGCTACTTTAGCAGAATTAAATTCAGAAGGGAGGGAACCTCTCTTTTTGATGTCTAAAATACTTTTTCACATTTGAGTTGATATTTATATACTTTAAAAGTAAGGCAAACGAAGCTATTTTTACAAAGATATTGTTTAGGTTCTTCTATAATATAGGGAAGGCATCCCTTAGATAAATTGGTTTTAAATTTTTGCATATTTTCAAATATTTAAAATATTTTGGGGATTTAATGGTAATGTATTGAATTTTAAAGGGCAATCTGTTATCATAAAATTGTATCCAAGGTACAAAAAAACTGGTATAAATAATATGTACTTAAAATACAGATTATTTATACTTAAGAAAACTATATGTAGCGTTTTTTTACGTATGTTTATAAGAAAAAATGCTATATCAACAGAGAAAATATGGAGATTGTAAATCATGTGGAATAAGCAACAAGATTGCAGGGCGGAGAAAGAGCTTCGTTATAGTATTCGCAAATATAAGTTCGGTGCGGCATCGGTAGCTATAGCAGCACTGATGTTTTTAGGAGCACACATAGCAAGTGCAGATACTGTAAATGGTAAAAGTCAATCTACTGCCGACTTAGTGCAAGCAAAAGATGAGTCACCGCAAGGTGGAACTGATAAGCCTGAAAATGTTGAGGAAAGTAAGGAAACTGCTGAAAATAAAGTAGATGTCGAACTTAATCCTGTAAAACATGAAAAACCAACTACTACTGAAGGCCTTCTTAACACAGCTGATAAATCGCAGTTAAGAACAGTTTTGGAAGAACTAAATGCTCTTCTTTCAACTCCATTAAATCTTGATAGTTCCCTTCTCTCTTCGATTAAAGATAGAGTTCAAAGAGGGCAAGCTATACTTAGTAGTGCCGATACAGCCCAAAAAGATGTAGATGAATTGGCATCACTCTTAAAGAGCGATGTAGCAACATTATCACAAGCAAATAAAGAGTCCAACAGGCCTAAGGAAGAGCTGGCTAATGATAAAACAGAGTCACCAGTGTCAGAATCTAAGAAAGAATCGGATGAATCATCAAATAAGGAAAATGAAATCCCTACAAATAAAAATGATTCTTTAAAGCTATCTCTTGAACAATTAAAAGCAGCACTTCTTGAATTACCTGATCATGAGACTACTAAAGAAGTGTTAGAAAAAGCTAATGAAGTCATTTCCCTTGCTCAAGGAGCGGTATCTAATACTGGAGTAACAACTAGTGAACTTGAGGATTTGAATAAGCGTGTTAAGAGAACTTTTAACTCTGTTAAAATTGCTACCATGCGTTTGAATTCGGGTTCTCATGATCCACGTAATGGACAAAATATGGGAACAGGTACTCAGTTCAGAGCGAACACTCAAATTAATTCAGGCGCTTTAGCAAATATTAAATATTTTGCTTCTGTTGACCCTAGAGCAGCAGGAAATAATGGACGTAATACAAGAAATGATGAACCTGAATTAACATTAAACAAAACTGAGATTAAAGCAGTTTATGTACAGGATAGTGAAGGTAAGTGGATTGTCTACGATGTTTTCTTCAATAATGATGGAAGAAAAATGACAGGACTTAGTAAAAAACAACACTACTATTTCCAAGCTCCGTTTAATATTATGGATCCATCCAATAAGGTAAAAGATTTAACTTTTACTCGTTATAGAAATGTTAATGGTACAAGATTATCTAATGGTTTTGAAGGATTTGAGAGATATGGTAATACTGCGGTAATTACTGACCCTTGGCATCAAAAATATAATATATTTAATGCTGATAGTAGAACTTTTTATGATCCTAATTCAGGTGCTTATACTGATGCTAAAAAAGGGGAAGTATTTAAAAATAATAAAAATGACTCCACATTAAATCAAATTGTTAGAGATAAAAGTGGTAACTATCCTAGAGCTTCATACTATTTAGGTTTAGAGTTAGGCCAATTAAGTACAGATTATGCTGTTCATATGCATGCTAAGATTAAATTAAGAGATAATGTAACATTAGAAGAAGCGAATCAATATGGACGAGTATTTGCCGCATCTGTAACATCAGGGGAAACAACTAATCAGTCGTATGTTATGGGAGCAACAGGAACTCGTTTAACAACAAAAACAGATGCTCAATTATCTCCTATCAAAGGGAGCGAGCATACAAAAACTGTAGGAGATTCCCTTCCAAATCCAGATAATCCAGTAACTGCCAAATATATTACTCCTAAAAATGGTGGAGTTCTGCCAGGTGGAATGACTTGGAGTTGGAAAAATAATGTTAAACCAAGTACAGCTGAAGCAGGAGTGTTCAAATATACTGCTGTGGCTACTTATCAAGATGGTTCAAAATCAGATGCTGCAAATTCTGGTTCAGACGGAACTGTGACATTAAATGTTAAACCTATTAAACCTACAATTACAGCAAGCGATGTACAACATAAAAAAGGATTAACGAATCAAAATATTACCGTAAATGTTGGTACAGGGGTTAAAACAGGTTCTACAGTTACTTTATATGATGGAAATAAGGTAATCGGGATAGGAAAAACAACTGGAACTACTGCAACGATTACAGTTGCGGGGCCATTAACAGGAAATCCAATTACGGCTGAAACAAAGGTAAGTAATACTAATGGTACAGTAAATTCAGTTCGTAGTGATAGTGTTACACCAACTGATGCACCAGATAATCAACCTCCAACAGTTAAGATGACTAATCCAACAGATGGAAACAAAGAAGTTGTATTATCTAATAATGAGTCAAGTTCTCCGGTAACTCGTATTTATAGAGGAGCAACTTTAAATGTACCATTAAAAATGTACGATAATGATCCTAGAGGTAAAGTAAACTTAAAATCTGAAGGTGGATTACCTCAGGGTGTTACATTTAATAATGGAGCAACTCTTTCAAAAAATGGCGCTACAGAGGCAAAACCAGGAATGGCAACTATTACTGGAAAAGTTGCTGCTGATGCAAAATTAGGAAAACAAACAGCTACTTTTAAAGTGTCAGATGACCAAGGTGGTAATGTTGAAAGTGGAAATAAAGCTACTGTTAAATTTAGAACGGAAGTTGTTGATTTAGCCTTCAAAGAAGGTAAAGGAGAAGTGAATCAAGATGGTAAACTGGTTGTAAAAACGTCTAAAGGAACTTCTTATACAGATTCACATGATTTTATCACGACAACTGATGGAAAAGAGGTTGATGACAAATTCTTCGCTGGAGGAATGAAGTTCAGATTTATTGAATCAAATGGTACTACGACTGGTAAAGTGACCTTAAATACTCCTGGGAAGCATACTGTAAAAGCAGCGGCTTATTTCCCAGAAAATTATGCAGGGACAAATGGGGTTGAAAAAGTTACGAATTCTACACCTGGAAAAGACAATGAAATTCTGAATAGAGCTTTCCTATATAAAAATATAGAATTCCAAGTAAAACCAACAGCACCAACGGTGACTTCAGAGGCAAATGGGGATGTTACAGTAACTCCGGCTAATGAAGAGAATGTAACTACATTCAATTTCACTTATAAGGACCCGAATAATTCTTCAAGAAAAATTACAGCAACAAAAACAGGAAGTGGGTGGACGCTAAACAACGCTCCAGATGATGGAGTGACGATTGATAAAAGTACCGGGAAAGTAACTATTAAAGATAGAGCTATCAAAGATTCTGACCCGGTTACTGCAAAATCTGAAACAAGTGATCATGTAGAAAGTGATCCAGTAACAACTAACTCAAAAGCAGGGGAAAAAGAACCGCCTAAATTTGTATTTGATGAAAAAAATACTACAGTTGAGAACGGATTCCGTACAGTTTACGTGACTCCAACAGAAAGTAACAACTTTAAATTAGGAACTGTTACAGATAATTCTAAGAAGTTAATCGAATCAAGATTGTCGTCTAAGGATGATAAATTGAATGATTTAGATTATGGACTTTCTTATGAAGGAAAATTATTGAAGACAAATAATGGTCCAGAACTAACAGCTCCTAAAGATATTATGGTTACTGGAACTCTTGATAAAACTAATAAGTCTGATCGTGGTAACAAATGGACTAACGGAAAAGAAATTGTTACAAGATATTATGTAGCAACAGATGCTGCTGGAAATGAATTAAGAAACCAAGATAATGTCGCATCTAATCCAACACGTGTAGTATTTAAAGTGTTAACGCAAGCTGAAAAATATGTTCCAAAAGTAGGAACACAACTTCTTGATAAAGATGTAACTGGTAAAGGTGCAACGGTTAGTGATGCAGAATTCAATGCAATGAAATCCAAGTTAGATCTTAACTTTACTGCAACTCGTGGCGAAGTAAAAATTAATAGTAAGACGCAAGATCTAGAACTTTCTATGAAAGATCGTGGGGAAATCAAGAAAAAACCAGATGGAACGTATTATATTAATGCGACGATTAAGTATCCTGATCTTTCAACTGAAGATATTGAAATTCCAATTAGTAAATCTGACACAACAGCTCCAACAGCTACAATGGATGGATTAACACTGACAAATGATATTAACACAACTGCAAAATTTGTAGTATTCAAAGGTGCAACATTTAATCCAACAATTAGAGTTAGAGATGATAAGAGCAATGTAACTAATCTAAGTGTATCTGGTATTTCAAATGGAACAAAAATTGAAAAATCAGGAAACTGGTCTAAGGATGGAGCAGATGTAAAAGTAGAAATAGGAAATGCAACTGCTACCAATACGGCTACTTTAGGAGATCATGAAGGTAGTGTAGTTGTAAAAGATGCTTTAAATAATACAAATACGTATAAATTTAAATATACAGTTGTAGATGTTGAAGTAAAAGAAACTCCGAAAACAGTTCCATTAAATACACAATTAGGTGATTCGCATTACAATGTAAAAGTAGTAGATACTCCAAATACCGATGGTAATGATAAATACTATCCAGCTGGTATGTCATTCAAATGGAAGAAAGGAAATTCTGAAGTTACTAATGAAACTGAATTGGCAAAACCTGGGGTGATAACTGACTACAAAGCGTTGGTTAAATTCCCTAATGGAGAAGGATTCAGAAAATCGATTGATGGTAAGGATGTAAGAATTTACGCACCGGCTACAGTCGAAAGACCTGTAACATTCCACGTTAAACCAACAGCGCCAACAATTACGCCTAAAGATAACGGAGATGTAACAGTAACGCCAGTAAGTGAAGAAAATGTTAATACGTTTACCTTTAAATATACACATCCAAATGATCCTGTTATTACGGTTACAGCTACTAAGACTGGAAATAAATGGTCATTAACAAATGGAGCTCCTGATGATGGTGTAACCATTAATCCTGATACGGGTGTTGTTACAATCAAAGATCGTGCGATTAAGGACGCAACTGAAGTAAGTGCTAAATCTGTAACAACTGATCGTGTAGAAAGTGATCCAACAACAAGGGATTCCAAAGCAGGAGATAAAGAACCACCGGTATTTACATTTGATCGTGATAATAAAGAAAAAATAATTGATGATAAGGGAAGACAAGTTGTTTATATAACTCCTACAGAAGAGACAAAACTTAAAATTGGTGTTGTAACAGATAATTCCGGTAAATTAGTAGAAGCTGTACTGAGAGAAACAAGTGGCAATACCTCTAATGGATTAGGCTTCTCAGGGTTAAATTATAATGCATTCCCTCGCACGAATAATGTTGAAACAGATGCACCGAGAGATATCATCGTTACAGGAAAAGCAAGTAAATACAAAACAGGTACAACACTATGGAACGATAATGATGAATATACACGAAATATGTATGCAAGAGATGCTGCAACTAATGAGATAAGCAATACGAAGGAACATCCTACACCTGTTATCTTTAAAGTTCTTACTCAAGCAACGAAATATGATCCGCAAGTTTCAACTCAGCCAATTAATGTAGATGTTACTGCTCCAGGTGCAAAAATTAGTCAATCAGATTTCGATTCAATGAAATCAAATATTACTTTTGATTCAACTCGTGGACCTGTTAAAGTTGATAATTCAACTAAAGGTTTAAATATTGAAATGAAAGAGGATGGAGCGATTAAGCCGAAAGGTGATGGCACTTATTATGTTGGTGCAACTATCACATATCCTGACCATTCAACAGAAGAGATTCAAATCCCTGTAACGAAAGCTGATGCTACTGTTCCGACAGCTACAATGGATGGATTATTATTAACGAATGATTTGAGTACAACAGCTAACTTTGTAGTATTCAAAGGCTCAAAATTCAATCCAACATTTAAAGTGAGTGATGATAAAAATAATGTTACAAAACTTAGTGTCACAGGACTTCCAAATGGAAGTACATTTGAACAAACAGGGGATTGGCCTAGTGGATCAAAAGTTCAAGTGACAGGAGATAATCATACTGCAACAAATACTTCTGCCTTAGGAGATCATGTAGGAAGTGTTGAAATTACCGATTCAACAGGTAATAAGGGTACTTATAAGTATAAGTATAAAGTAGTAGATGTTGAAGTTATCAATAGTCCGAAAACAGTTGAGTTAGGTACGAAGCTTGTTGATGCTGATAATTCAAACAATGGCATTGATTCTCATGGATTTGTGAAAGTAGTAGATGCTCCAAATGATAGTGGTGATGATAAATATTATCCAGCAGGCATGGAATTTAAATGGAAAAATAATGCTGAAGTGACAACTACTACGGAGTTTAATAAACCTGGAGTTGTGAATGATTACAAAGCATTGGTGAAATTTAAAGATGGCGAAGGATTCTATACTAAAAATATAGATGGAAAAATTGTTAAAGTTTATACCCCTGCTAGCATTGAAAAAGATGTTACATTCCACGTGAATCCTCCAAAACCAACATTTAACACAGATACAGTGACTTCAACAAGTCGCACAATTAGTGGTACATTAGGTGGATTCACATCAGATGATAGAGTTGTAGAAGTACATTTAAACGACAAAGACAACACGATTTTATCAAGTAAGGATGGACAAGTAACGATTAATGGAGATACTTGGACAGCAACCTTACCTGATGGGGTGAACCTTCGTCAGAGTGAAAATAAAAATGGAGAAGGAACTCAACCAACAGCCATTACTGTAGTCAACAAAGTTGGAGACACTACAGTTTCTACTAGAAGTGACGAAAAAGTAGTCAAAATGGGAGATTACTCACCTTCTGCTACGATTGCTGGTAGCAAGCATATTGATGTAACAGTACCACATGATGCGAAACGTCTTGAATTGCGATTCCATAATAATGCAGATACAGATAATAAACCGAATAGTATTGTCCTTGTTCGTGATGAAAATGGTGGAAATTGGCAAGTAGATCCTTCTACGGCACCATCGGATGTTACGAATGCAAACAGCTTTGTAGAAGCTATTACAAATAGTGTTAATGATGCTAATAAAGCTGAAAACAAAGTAAGTATTACCCTAAAAGAGACTGATAACAATAAAAAACTTCTCATTAAAGAAGAGGAGGGATCAGGAGATAATACAGCTAACTATACTAGTGGATTAGGTTTACGTGTAGATTACAAGCCTGAAACAGGTTCAGATGCAAGACCAGTAGGAAATTGGCAAGTAATTTCAGTAACAAATGATGCTCCAGTAGTAACGTTGAAAGATGCAGCAGTAGGAACGCAAGAAAATCCAAAAGTCTATGAAGCAGGAACAGCACTTACAGCAGATAAACTAAAAGAATTGGTAACAGTGACTGATACTGAAGATGACAGTGTTACAGATAAGCCATTCGGTACAGGTAAAGTTAATGTTCTTTCAGGTTTACCAGAAAATCCAACAGCAGGAGTATACGCTGTAACGCTTCAACCAGTTGATAGCCAAGGTAAAGAAGGAAACCAAGTAACCGTTCATGTTGTTGTAAAAGAAGAAAAACCAGCAGCTCCAACTATTTCACAATGGCAAAATGGAAATGTTAAAGTAACACCATCAACAAATAATGGTGGAGATAAAGTAACGATTCCATTAGCAAATGGAAGTGTAACTTTAGTGAAGAAAGATACTGGATGGGAACTTGAAACTCCAAAAGAAGGAGTCGTATTCCATAATGGTTCATTAGAAATTCCAAAAGATTTAGTAGGAACTAATGTGACTGCTAAAGCGACTAAAGGTACGGGTGATTCAGCAGTTGATTCTGATGAAGAAACATATACACCTAAACCTCATAAAGTAACGACTGTTGATGTTATTAAAGAAGCAGATTCACCACTTTCAAGAGATGATTTATCAGGAACAACAGGGGTTACAGGTGTAACGGATGGAACAGAAAATAAAGATTTCGCAGCAGCGAAGATTACGAGTGTAGTGGAAAAAACATCTCCATTACCAAATGTAACTCCGGATAGTAAGCAGACAGTTCCAGTAACGATTACTTATGAAGATGGTTCAACAGAAACAACAGATGTAGTTGTTAAAGTAAAACCTTCAACTCCAACAGTTACACCAAAAGAAAACGGAAGTGTAGAAATTACACCGGTATTAACTGGAGAAGGAACTACAACTATCACATATATAGGTGAAGATGATACGTCTAAAACAGTAACACTAACAAAAGGTAATGATGGTACATGGACAAGTTCAGATCCAACAATTGCTGTTGATGCAAATGGTAAAGTGACAATTCCAGCAGATAAAGTTAAAGATGGTTCACCAATAACAGCTCTAGTAACAAGTAAATTAACAGAACTACCAAGTCAGCCAGCGACAGTAACTGTAGGAAAACCTTTAGAAGTTGAAGTTGGTACTCCAGCGGATGCAACAGAAAAATCTGACTACACAAGTGAAGTAGTGGTAACACCAAACAAAACGGGTAGTACAATTACAGCACCAACGGTGAACGGTTTGACAGTGAATAGTGAAGGAAAAGTTACAGGAAAACCTATAATTGAAGACTGGGATGGGATAGAAGAGCATCGTGATGTAACTATCAAAGTAAGGGTAGAACATGATGGTGATACTCCAGTTGAGAAAGATGTTGTTGTGAATGTATTAAGAGATACTGATGGAGATGGAGAACCAGACATTACAGATAAAGATGACGATAATGATGGAATTCCAGATGAACAAGATAAAAATCCAAAAGTAGCAGACGAATTGACAGGAAAAGTAACACCACCGGCACCTGTTAAAGAAAAAGAAGCAATTACACCAGTTTCTGTTGTAACACCAAATAAACCGGGTACTACGATTACAACAGAAAATCCTATAAATGGATTGTCTATTGACAAAGATGGGAACTTAACAGGTACTCCAACTGTGGATAATTGGAATAAAGAGGAAGAAGAACGTTCTATAACGATTCCTGTAAAAATCAAAAAAGATAAAGAGGAAATTACCGTAGAAGTTCCTGTTACAATCCAAAGAGACACAGATGGCGATGGAACTCCAGATAAAGAAGATCTAGACGATGATAACGATGGAATTCCAGATGAGGAAGAGAAGAAAAACGGAACAGATCCGAAAGTTCCTACGACTCAAACTCCAACTATAGGAATTACTCGTAAAGAAAATGGTGATGCAATCGTAACACCAACGAAACCAGGTGGAGGAACATATCCACCAGGAACTAAGGTAGTGATTCCGGGTGATAATAATACAACAATTGAGGTAGAGATTGGCAATGACGGTTCAGGAACAGTTCCAAATGATAAACTTCCAAAAACTGATAAACCAGGAACAGGAATAGTAACAGAACCAAACAAAGCACTATCTAAACCTGTAGAGGTAACAACACCAGCTCGTAAACCATCAACAATAGAGTTAGAACAAGATTCAAAAACAGGTGACGTTACTGTAACACCTAAGAAACCAGATGGAACAACATATCCACCAGGGACTACAGTGGAAATTCCAGGTAAGAATGGAACACCTATTGTCGTAACAATAGAAGAAGGCGGTAAAGGAAAAGTTTCAAATAATGATTTACCTGAAGGAAAAACACCAGGAACAGGTAAAATTACAGAAAATGGTAAAGATCCTGAAGAAGTTAAAGTGGAAACACCGAAACGAATTGATCCAACTTTACCAGAAACAGAAGCTCCAACAGAGATAGCAATTGCTCGAAAAGACAATGGAGATGCGATTGTAACACCTAAGAAACCAGGTGGAGAAACATATCCACCAGGAACTAAGGTTGAAATACCAGGAGAAGATGGAACAACTATTGAAGTAACGATAGGAAAAGATGGTTCTGGAGAAGTGCCAAATGACAAACTTCCAAAAGAAGCTAAGCCAGGAACTGGAACAGTAACAGAACCCAATAAGAAACCATCAAGACCAGTAGATGTGACAACCCCAGCCCGTAAAATACCAACGGTAGAATTGGAACAAGATCCAAGTACAGGTGATGTAACAGTCACACCTAAGAAACCAGATGGAACAACCTATCCACCAGGAACTACAGTAGAAATTCCAGGTAAGAATGGAACGCCAATCGTCATAACAATTGGAGAAGATGGAAAAGGCAAGGTGCCGAATAAAGACTTACCAGACGGTAATATCTCAGGACCGGGAACAATTACAGAACCAGGTACAGGTAAAACACCTGAAAAAGTTACTGTTGAAACCCCAGCTCGTTTAACCCCTGCATTAGTATTAGATCAAGATCCAAATACAGGAGACGTGACTGTCACACCTAAGAAACCAGATGGAACAATCTATCCACCAGGAACTACAGTAGAAATTCCAGGTAAGAATGGAAATCCAATTGTGGTAACAACAGGACCAGATGGAAAAGTAATTATCCCGAATAAAGACTTACCAGACGGAGAAATTTCAGGAACAGGTAAAATCACACCACCAGGTAAACCATCTGTTGAATTAGAGGTGAAAACACCGAAAAAACTAGATCCAAATGCATCACAAACAGAACAACCAAGTGGAATTGAAATTACAAGAAAACCAAATGGAGATGCTGTTGTAACACCTAAGAAACCAGATGGAACAAAATACCCATCGGGAACGAAGGTAGTTATTCCAGGTGAGAATAATATTCCAATCGAGGTTACTATCGGAGAAGACGGTTCAGGAATAGTGCCAAATGACAGTCTTCCAAAAGGAGACATTAAAGGAAAAGGTACGGTAACAGAACCGGATAAGAGACCATCTAATCCAGTTGATGTCACAACGCCAGCACGTAAGGCACCAACGGTAGACTTAGACCAAGATCCAAATACGGGAGATGTAACGGTAACACCTAAGAAACCAGATGGCTCAACCTACCCACCAGGAACGAAGGTAGAAATTCCAGGTAAGAATGGTAACCCAATCACTATAACAATTGGAGAAGACGGTAAAGGCAAAGTACCGAATAAAGACTTACCAGACCGTGAAGTCCCAGGGAATGCTAAGATTACAGAGCCAGGAAAAGATCCAGTAGAAGTACCAGTGGTCACAACGCCAGCCCGTAAGGCACCAACGGTAGAGTTGGACCAAGATCCAAATACAGGCGATGTAACAGTAACACCTAAGAAACCAGATGGCTCAACCTACCCACCAGGAACGAAGGTAGAAATTCCAGGTAAGAATGGCAACCCAATTGCTGTAACAATTGGAGAAGACGGCAAAGGCAAAGTATCGAATAAAGACTTACCAGACCGTGAAGTCCCAGGGAATGCT
>NZ_CAMHZX010000010.1:0-37857 GCF_946190285.1 Streptococcus mitis
GTAGCGTCTACATCCGCCTCAACCAGTGCCGTAGCATCTACCTCAGCATCGACTAGTGCTGTAGCGTCTACCTCAGCTTCAACAAGTGCAGTAGCCTCTACTTCAGCCAGCACAAGCGCCGTAGCGTCTACGTCAGCCTCAACAAGCGCAGTAGCGTCTACATCCGCCTCAACCAGTGCCGTAGCATCTACCTCAGCATCGACTAGTGCTGTAGCGTCTACCTCAGCGTCAACAAGCGCAAGCACACCAGCCTCTGAGTCTGAGTCAACAAGTGCATCTGCATCAATAGACACAGTATCTTCTGAAACACCATCAGAATCAACAGGTAAGTCAAGACAGCAATTGCCAAATACAGGTACAGAAGCTTCCAAATCATCTGTACTTCTTGGAGCTTTGGCAGCTGTGACTGGTTTAGGTCTGTTTGCAAAACGCCGTAAACGTGATGATGAAGAATAATCGGATTAAAAATACATAGAAAGTATTGTTATTTCGATTTATGAAAAATCCCTTGGATGAAAAATCATCCAGGGGATTTTTTGCGTTTTAAAAGTTAAGGGAGACAGAAAAATAGCATAAAAAATGTTATAATAGTAGGAAAGGAGAACGATTACATGACTGAAAAAATTACGGTAATTGTACCAGTTTATAATGTTGAAAATTACCTAGAAAAATGTTTGGATAGTTTAATTAATCAAACTTATAAAAATCTTGAGATAATTGTAATCAATGATGGTTCTACAGATAATTCGGGTGAAATTTGTCAAGAGTATGCACAAAAAGATAATCGAATTGTCTATATTGAAAAAGAGAATGGTGGTTTATCAGATGCGAGAAATGTAGGTCTGGACAAGATGACTGGTTCCTATGTAACTTTCATTGATTCTGATGATTGGGTTGAATTAGATTATGTAGAAATCCTTTACAAAAAAATAATTGAGTATCAGGCAGATATTTCTGTTGGAAATTATTATTCTTACAATGAAGATGAGGAAACATATTATTTCCATATATATGGGGATTCCTACTATGAGAAAGTATATGACAATATTTCTATTTTTGAAAACTTATATGAATCTCAAGAAATGAAGAGTTTTGCTTTGATATCTGCTTGGGGCAAACTCTATAAAGCGAAATTGTTTGATTATCTCCGGTTTGATAAAGGTAAACTCGGCGAAGATGGTTATTTTAATCAAAAAATGTACTTATCTGTAAATAAAGTAGTTTATTTAAATAAAGGTTTGTACGCATATCGCCAGAGAAGTGGAAGTATTACAAACACTTGGACAGAAAAGTGGATGCATGCCTTGGTTGATGCTATGTCTGAACGTATTACTCTACTAGCTAATATGGGTTATCCTCTTGAGAAACACTTGGCAGTTTATCGGCAGATGTTAGAAGTCAGTCTCGCGAACGGTCAAGCTAGTGGCTTATCCGATACAGCAACGTATAAAGAGTTTGAAATGAAAAGAACTCTTTTAAATCAGTTATCTATACAGGAGCAAAAGGAAAAGAAAGCAATTGTTTTGACAGCAAATTATGCCTATGTCGAGCAGGTCATGACGACTATTAAGTCTATTTGCTATCATAATCGTTCAATTCGTTTCTATCTGATTAATAGTGATTTTCCAAATGAATGGTTGAAACAATTGAATAAGCGATTAGAAAAGTTTGATTCAGAAATTATCAATTGCAGGGTTACGTCTGAGCAAATTTCACGTTACAAAACAGATATCAGTTACACTGTTTTTTTGCGTTATTTCGTGGCTGATTTCGTGAAAGAAGACAAAGCTCTTTATTTGGACTGCGATTTAGTCGTAACGAAAAATCTAGATGACTTGTTTGATACAGATTTACAGGACTATCCTTTGGCTGCTATTCGAGATTTTGGAGGCAGAGTCTATTTTGGTCGAGAAATCTTTAATGCAGGTGTTCTCTTGATTAATAATGCTCTTTGGAAGCAAGAGAATATAACTCAAAAGTTGATTGATTTAACCAATGAATGGCATGATAAAGTGGATCAGGCTGACCAAAGTATTTTAAATATGCTTTTTGAAAATAAATGGCTAGAACTAGATTTTGATAATAATCATATTGTCATTCATGAACGTTTCGCAAACTATCGTTTTCCAAATGGTCAAGAATATCCAGGGATTATCCATTATTTATCAGAAAGAAAGCCTTGGCAGGTACATGCTGGACAAACCTATCGTGATGTTTGGTGGTATTACCATGATATGGAATGGACAGAGTTAGGAAAAAATCATCATTTACATTCTCTTAAAAAATTACATCTTTATCCTCTAAAAGTTCCATTTTCTTGTTTGATTTATACAGCTTCAGATCAAATTGAGCAGTTGGAAACACTAATAGTGGCTTTACCAGAAGTGCAATTTAAGATCGCAGCAAGAGTAATCGTTAATGAGAATCTTTCTAGACTTGTTGTGTATCCAAACGTTACTGTCTATTCTGGAACAGTATCTTTGGAGGAATTGGATAGAGAATTGGTAGAAACTTGTCAGCTTCTTTTAGATATCAACTATGGTGAGAAGGAAACAGAAATATTAGAGCAATTTATTTCCCAAAGGAAACCAATTTTAGCATTTGAGAATACTAAAACGTATGAAGCGAACCAAGAGATATATCAGATTGATCAAGTTTCAGAAATGATAGAGAGAATAAGAGAGTTAAATAAATGAGAAAAAACATTGTGCGAGGTGATGCTCTAATCTTAACTGTAAGCGATCAGATTGAGCAGTTAGATTATCTCCTAGAAAACTTGCCAGATATTTGTTTTCATATTGCCGCTCCTGTACAGTTTTCTGAAAAGATAAGAGTACTGGAGTCTAAATATAATGTCCGTCTCATGACAGTTACAACTGATCAGCAAATTGACTTTCTAGTGAGTATGTGCGACATCCTATTAGATATCAATCATTTTCAGGAAGTTGATTCTATTGTTTCCAAATTTGTGCAGGCTGGTAAAATGGTCTTGGCTTTTGACAATACAGTCCATGAAAATCAAGAACAGGAAGTTTTTTTATCAAGTACACCAGATAAATTGGTTTCTAGAGTGAGAGAGTATCTGAATGAAGTCAGAGTAGGCATCAATTGTCAAGAAAATATCATCCAAGATGGAAATTGGAATGTATTTCAAATTGATAGAAAAGCTAGTCTAATTGTGGGAAGCAATGTCATTTGTAGAAATTTTGAGAATTTCCATGTTTCTTCAGGGAAGTTAATACTGCATGATGGTGTCTTCATCAATAATTCTTGTAGTTTTAACTGTATGGAAAGAATCGAAATCGGAAACGGAACAATGATGGGGGAAGGAGTTCGTTTTTACGACCACGACCATATTTATACCGCTGAAAAGATCGAAAAGTGGCAGTGGACTACAGCGCCGATTAGAGTTGGAAAAGATTGTTGGATAGGAAGTAATGTCACGATTTTAAAAGGAGTGACTATTGGGGATAATACCATTATCGGAGCAGGTTGTCTCATTCGAAATGATATTCCATCAAACAGTGTAGTCTATAATGATGGAAATCTTTGTATAAAAAGAAGAGATTAAACAGGAAATATAATAAATCAAATTTAGGTAAGTTAGTATATGGAAAACGAATTAATTAGTATTATAGTTCCAATCTATAACGTTGAGAATTATTTAAGACAGTGTTTGGATAGTATTCAGAATCAAACTTATAAAAATTTTGAATGCATTATGGTTAATGATGGATCCACAGATAGCTCACAACAAATAGCGGAAGAGTATCTAACGGATAGTCGTTTCACACTAATCAATCAATCTAATAAAGGTTTAAGTGGGGCTAGAAATACGGGTATTAGTCATATTAGAGAAGAGTCTACTTTTATATCCTTTGTAGATAGTGATGATTATATTTATCCTGATTTCTTAGAAACTTTAATAGAACACATCGAAGATGATGTTGATATTATAGAAGGAATGATTGAATATTTCCATGATGAAATAAAAGCGGATAATGTCTGTCATAATTTTGAGAAAAAAATATTAATAAGCAAGGATGACAAATTGGGAGAATTGGCATTAAATGAGCTGAGAGTTAGCGTTTTTCCAAAATTGTTTCGAAAAAGTTTATTAACAGAAGATTTTTTTCCAGAGGGGTGGATATTTGAAGATTTAGCAGTTGTTCCAGAGTTGGTAAGTGATTCAAGAAGATGGATTAAATTGCCAAAAGTTATCTACGGTTACAGGGTTCGTCCAAATTCAATTACTACTAAAGAGTTTTCAGAAGAAAAATTAGATGTATTTAATATATTTGAAAAGTATGACTTGTTTTTTAAAGATGAGAGTGATGGCACAAAATTATTAGTTGAAAAAATAAAATATTTACATTTGAATTATCATGACATAGAATTTGTACCAGAGAATAATCAGTATAAACAGTTATACAAACAAGAAAAACAAAAACTATTATCTAAAATAGCAGATTATGAAAGTAAAACTTTGATTAGTATTATAGTACCCATATACAAGGTTGAGAAATACTTGAGACAATGTTTGGATAGTATTCTAGGTCAAACGTATGAACATTTCGAATGTTTGCTAATAAATGACGGTTCTCCAGATAATTCAGCAGATATCTGTAAAGAATATGTTTCTAAAGATCCTCGTTTTCGTTATATTGAAAAAGAAAATGGAGGGGTATCCTCTGCACGAAATCTGGGGCTCGAACATTCTAAAGGAGAGTATATCACTTTTATTGATTCGGATGATTGGGTAGATTCTGACTATTTAGAAGTGTTGTATAAATCTCTGACAGATGAAAAAGCAGATGTAGCTGTTTCTACTTACAAACAATTCAATATGGATGACAACAACTATTATGTGCATTCTTATCAAAGAGGATATGAAAAAAGAGTATTTACAAATCAAGAATTAATTGATGAATTTATAGCTTTAGACACTTTTGACTACTCATATCGTTTTGTATGCGGTAAATTAGTTCGCAAATGTCTGTTAGATAAGATTGCTTTTAATGAAAAAACAACTCTTGGGGAAGATATGGAGTTTTGGCTAAAATTATATCTTATTTCTAACAAAATTGTATACGTTAATAGGGATAGCTATGTTTATCGTGTTGATAATGTTAATCGACACTTTGGATTAGAAAAAATTCGTAGTGATATTCAACAAAGATTGAATTTTATCTCATTTCTTGCAGTTAGAGGTATAGATATATCAAAATATGTGAATAGTTGTTTATCTGTAATCAAACATCAAGTTGAGAGACTAAAGGAGTCACCTGAATACGATACATATGGAACAATAAGGTGGCTTCATGAGGTTATGTTTTTGCTAGAGGGGAGAAGTGAATCATAAAATGTTGGAAAATGAATTAATCAGCATTGTAATTCCAATCTACAATGTAGAAAATTATTTGAGACAATGCTTGGATAGTATTGTTGTTCAAACATATCAAAATTTTGAGTGTTTATTAATAAATGATGGTTCGCCAGATAACTCTGCTGATATTTGTAACGAGTATGTTTCTAAAGATTCTCGTTTTCGTTATTTCGAAAAAGAAAATGGTGGAGTTTCTTCAGCGCGAAATCTAGGCATTGAACGTTCAAAAGGGCAATATATCACCTTTATTGATTCGGATGATTGGGTGGAGTCGGATTATTTAGAGGTGTTGTATAAATCTCTGATAGATGAAAAAGCAGACGTAGCTGTTTCTACTTATAAACAATTCAATATGGATGACAACAACTATTATGTGCATTCTTATCAAAGAGGATATGACAGAAAAGTGTTTACAAATGAAGAATTAATTGATTCTTTACCTTGGTTATATGGATATGATAGTACTTATAATTTTGTTAGTTGTAAGTTGGTTTCTAGAGATATACTGGAATATATTCGTTTTAACATCTCTACTGGCTATGGTGAAGATATGGAGTTTTGGAGTAAAGTATTTCTAATAGCTAACAAAGTTGTTTATGTAAATAGAGATACATATATTTACCGAACTAGTAATGATAATTCAAAGCATTATGAAGCAGAAAATGTTCGAAATAATATTGAGCAACGTTTAATTTTTCTGGCTATGCTTGCTGCTAGAGGAATGGATATAGTTAATTATCTGCCCGACTATATGCAATATATGAAAGTCTGTAAGGTGAAATTGTCAGAAGAACTGGGAGAAACTAATGAAATGGTTAGGTGGTTAAAAGAAATATTGTTTTTGTTGGGAAATACTGAATAGAGAAAAATTTTGTGTATGAGAGTTTAATTATACTAAGGGTAGTATTTTTGATTGCTGACAAAATTTTGAATTTCAATAAATTATCAGAAAGTGAAGAATAATGAAAATCCATATTACCAATCTGTATGGGATGGCTCGAGAAAGTACAGCAACCATTGCTCAAAATGCTGTTCAAAAGATAGCTAGTCAACTAGGATTTAGAGAGTTAGGGATTTATTTTTACCATGCATCAGCTGAAACTGTAGAAGAGAGAAGTAGAAGATTAGACGGGATTCTAGCCAGTGTTTCAATGGGAGATGTGGTCATTTTTCAAACACCTACTTGGAATGGTCTAGAGTTTGAAAGAGAATTTTTAAGTAAGTTGAAACTTCTCAATGTGAAAATCATAGTATTTGTTCATGATGTGATTCCATTGATGTTTAAAGCAAATGAATCCTTGATGCAGGATTATATAAACATTTACAACATGGCAGATAGTATCATCTTACCATCAGAAGCTATGAAAGGAAAACTGATTCAAAGTGGTTTGAATGTTAAAAAAGTGCTCTTCCAAAGAATGTGGGATCATCCTCATGATTTGGACTTACATGAACCTATATTTAAAAAAGAAATTTATTTTGCAGGAAATTTAAGTCGTTTCCCAGAATTAAAAACTTGGGAGGGGACAGTTCCGCTAACTGTATTTTCAAATGAAGAACAATTTTCTTTATCGTATCAAGTTCATATTGCAGGTTGGAAGACTGATGAGGAAATGCTTTTAGAATTATCAAAAGGTGGATTTGGACTGGTTTGGACTACACATCAAAATGAGGAACAAAATATAGATTATTACAGTATGAATGTTTCTTATAAATTGAGTACTTATTTAGCAGCAGGTATCCCCGTCATTATTCCTGCTACCTTATCTAATTCGGACTTTATAGTAGAGCAAGGATTGGGATTTGTGGTTGATAACTTAGAGGAAGCTAACCTTTTGGTGGAACAATTATCAGAGGAAGCCTATCTTCAAATGTGTAGTAGAGTGCGTTATTTTTCCTTTTTACTAAGTCAAGGTTTTTTTGCAAAACAATTTTTATTGCAAGCAGTTTTTGAATTAGGGATTAGTAACAATCAAACATCACGAGGTATTCGACTATTGACAGTTACAAATAGTCAGGATTTGGAACAAATTGAATATCTAGTAGAACAGCTTCCTGAGTGTGATTTTAGCATTGCTGCTAGAACTCTTATGGGACCACGATTGACAAACTTGGCTGAAAAAGAAAATGTCTATCTATATCCAGTCTCAGATTCAGAAAAGATTGAGGAACTATTAGACAATACTGATCTATATTTGGATATTAACTATGGTGGGGAAGTAGATGGGTTTTTTAACCTCCTGTCAGACAAATCTATTCCTAGTTTTGCCTTTTATAAAACACAAAATGGGGAAAAAGGACAGTATCTCTTTTCTATCAGAAATGTTGATGCTATGGTAACTGCAATTAGGAATTATGCTGAAACAAAACAATTGCCCAATAAACCATTTGATTTTGAAGTGCAGACCATAGATGAAACACTTGATTATATTCTGGAGCATCAATCTTCAATAGCTCGATTTGGTGATGGCGAGGCTGCAATCATGCTAGGCCAATCTATTAATTACCAGAAATATGACCCTAATCTTGCCGAAGAATTGAAATTTATTTTTAATCAAGAGAGCAGTCCTACATTAGTTATTGGTTTACAAGAAGGTTTAAAAAACCGTTTCTCTTTTGTTCCAGATGCTCTAGCTTTTTGGAGGCAATATTTAGAGGATTATGAGGAATTTTATCTAGAGTATTGTAAAAATACTTGGTACGGCTCAACTTTTATTTCCAGACCTTATATTGATTTTTTAGATAAATCAAAAGCAAAATCTCAGTTTGAAAAGTTGAAAAAACTATGGGAAGGAAGAGATATCCTTATCGTAGAAGGCTATGCTTCTAGATCTGGGGTAGGAAATGATTTGTTCGATGGGGCTAAGAGTATTAAGCGAATTATTTGCCCATCTCGACATGCCTATGATAAGAAAAATGAGATAATGGAAGAAATAATGAACCATGCTGATGGACGTTTAGTTTTGTTAATGCTAGGTCCTACAGCTAAAGTTTTAGCTTATCAACTTGCTACTAAGGGTATGCAGGCAATTGATATTGGACATGTTGATTCTGAGTATGAGTGGATGCAGATGGGAGCTGAAAATAAGGTTTTATTACACAATAAACATACTGCAGAGTTTAATCTAGATACAGAAATAGAATTAGCAGATGATGAAGCATATTTGAGTCAGATTGTTGTAGACTTGAGTGCAGAATAGTAGTAATCATGGGATTTCGGAGGAGAAATGATACCAGAAAGACTTGCAATCGTTTTGATTGCTGATCAAGCCTATACAGAACAATTAACTGTGACCATGAAATCTATCATGTATCACAATAAATCAGTTGATTTTTACGTCATTAATCAAGGTATCATGCCTGACTGGTTTAGAAAAATGAGACGTATAGTGAGAAATTTGGGAGGGGAACTTTATAATATTCCCTTTGATATGGAATTGATTTCAGATGAGTGGAGAACGCAAAATCATATTAGTCCGATTGCCTATGCTAAGTATTTTATTCCTCGCCTTATTGATAGGGAGAGAGTGCTTTATCTAGATACAGATGTTATCGTTAATGGCAGCTTATCCTCTTTTTTCTTAGCAAACTTAAAAGGCTTTCCAGTAGCTGCTGTACGTGATGTGGATGGTAGTTTTAATACCGGTGTTATGCTTATTGATAATGTACAGTGGAAGGAATTGTCTGTTTTAGATAGATGTTTAGAATTATCTGAAGGTGAGAAAAGTAAACATTGGGAATTAGAACATTTTAATGGAGATCAGACAATATTGAACTCTGTTTTTCAGGATAATTGGTTGGAATTGGATAAGCGATTTAATGTTCAGGTAGGTTATGATTTAGTTGCTTTTTATAATCATTGGACAGAACATTTTAACCTAGAGGATGAACCACTTGTGATTCATTATACAACTAATAGAAAACCATGGAATAGTTCTGTTTCCTACAGATTTCGTGAAAAATGGTGGGAATTTTATAATTTAGAATTTTCCCAAGTTTTAGCTCATCATCTGGGGGAATTTTCTTTACAAAAAGAAAAGCAGGGATTGGATTTCTTTACATTAACAGAAACAGAACAATTTGAAGGGATTGAACATTTAGCAAGTAGCTTTCCAGAACATCGCTTCCATATAGCTGCCTATACGGTGTTTGGACCATGGCTAAGTGCTCTGGGTAAAATAGATAATATTTATCTACATCCTGAGTGTATCTCAGCTACTTTTGATCAATTACTAGAAAATATGGATGCTTATCTTAATATCAATCACGGGGATATAAACGAGGCAATTTTGGAAAGAATGAGTGAGATGAATAAGCCTATTTTTTCATTTTATGCAACTCATAAAGGGAATGTACCTCAATATCTTTTTCTAAGACAAGAGTTAGAAAAGATGGAGGAGGCTATCCGTTTATTCTCTGAAATTGGAGCCGATAGATTTCGTCAAGTATTTAAACAAGAAGAATTATTTGATATTTCAGTCATGACTATAGATGAAACCTTGAATCAGTTATTGGAAACGGAACAATCACTTATTCGTTTTGGGGATGGAGAGATTCATATTATGAATGGTTATAATATAGGATTCCAAGAATATAATGAAGAGTTGTCTAATAGTATGAAGGATATTTTATTGAATGCGAATAAGGAAGATATATTAATTTGTATGCCAGAAGTTTTTGAAGCTTTTACAGGAAATTTTCCTCAAGATCATAGCTCTGAGACATTCTGGAAGAGGGAATTAGATGCTTTTGCACCATTTTTTAGAGAATATTGCCAATCACAGAGGTATGGATCAGCCTTTATATCAAGGCCTTATATTTACAACAAAGATAGGAGTCGTGCCTTTGAACAATTTGAGAAAATGAAACAGTTGTTTGAAGGGAAAGACTTACTAATTGTAGAAGGAGCAACTTCAAGGTCTGGTGTTGGAAATGATTTGTTTGATAAAGCAAATTCAATTAAGCGGATCATTTGCCCCTCTCATAATGCTTTTTCTAAAATAAAGGAAATTAGAGAAAAGATTTTAGAACATGTAGAGGGACGCTTGATTTTATTGATATTGGGACCAACTGCTAAGGTACTAGCTTATCAATTAACTCAACAAGGTTATCGTGCTTTAGACCTCGGTCATATTGATTCAGAGTATGAATGGATGAAAATGGGGGCAGAGACAAAGGTACAACTAAAACATAAGCATACAGCAGAATTTAATTTTGATCAGGGAATTGAATTTGTAGAGGATGAAGGTTATAATAGTCAAATTGTTGTAGATTTGTCTAAGTAGAAAGGTGTAAATATATGGATTTTCCATTAATATCGATTGTTGTCCCTGTCTATAATGTTGAAGCATATATAGAACATTGTATTCATAATATTTTATCGCAGACTTATAGGAATTTAGAAATTATTATTGTGAATGATGGTAGTCCAGATGACAGTATAAAGATTGCAAAAGAGTTGACAAAAGATGATCCGCGTTTTATCTATATCGATAAGGAAAATGGTGGACAGTCGGATGCACGTAATGTAGGTTTAGATTGTGCTAGTGGAGACTATATCTTTTTCTGTGATCCGGATGACTTTATGTTTGAAAAAAGTATTGAAAACTTATACTATGCTAGTGTTTTGACAAATGCTGATATTGTTGTAGGATCATTTTGTCGATTTGATGAAGGGATGTTTTATTTTTATCCAGTCCAAAAAGAAGAACTATTGCATCCAGTAAGTTCCAAGGAAGCCATTATGGGAATGGATGATGAGGAAGATTATACTCTTCTTCGTTATTCGGCTGTATGGGGGAAATTGTTTAAAAAGCATTTGTTTAACACAATCCGTTTCCCTAAAGGGAAATATGCAGAAGATCAATTTATTATGTGGAGATTATATCTCGCAAGTGATGTGATTGTTCGCTATCAGTCAGATGTCTATGCCTATAGAGTAAATTATAAGGGATTAACGCAAAATTATAATTTATCTCACTTGGATTTTATTGAAGCGATTGAAGAACGTATTCATACCTTAATGGAGATGCCAGAATTAGATTATCCTATGGAATTGGCATTTAATCAGTATAAATTTGCTTTGAAGAGAAATCTTTCTATGTTGGAAGGGAAAGGCTTTATTAAAGAAGAAGCGGAGTTAAGAGAAAAAGTGGAATGTGCTGAGAATGGTGAATACCTATTCTTAAAAAAATAAGAGAGTAAGTTATGGAAAATCAATTAATTAGTGTTATTGTACCGATATATAATGTTGAAAACTATCTTCGACAATGTTTGGATAGCGTTTTGGGACAGACCTTTAAAAATTTTGAGGTGCTTCTAGTAAATGATGGATCTTCTGATTCTTCAGGAGATATTTGTAGAGAGTACGTTGAAAAAGATAGTCGCTTTCATTATTTTGAAAAGGAGAATGGAGGACTATCTGATGCCCGTAATTACGGTATAGAAAGGGCTCAGGGAGAATACCTGACTTTTATTGATTCGGATGATTTTGTAAATGAAAAACATCTTGAGAATTTGTTTTTGGCGAGTAGATTGACTAATGCCGATATCACGATAGGAGGATTCTCTCGTTTTGAGAATGGAACTTTTTGGCTATACCAGGATTACTTTTCTAGTGATTCTCTGGTATCATTTACGAGTGCTCAAGCTATTCAACACCTAGATTCCATGTTTGATGTTCCCTTTTTAAATTTTTCTACCGCTTGGGGAAAATTATTTAAACGTGAGTTATTCAGTGAGCTACGCTTTCCCTATGGAAAATATGCAGAGGATCAATTTATTATATGGAAGTTGTATTTGAAGGCTCGTAGTATATACACCTTTAACGTAGATTCATATGTATATCGTATCAATAAAAATGGAATGTCAAGTGTATTTTCTTTAAAACATTTAGATTATATCGAAGCTTTGGAAGAACGAATAAAATCAACCAAAGATTTAGAAGGGGTTGATATCAATCTTTCCTTTAATATGTATCGCTATGTGTTACAGAGAATATTAGGGCAATTAGAAGAACATGATTATATTGATGAGGCAAAGGAAGTCCGTGAAAAATTAGAATTGGCCGAACAAGGACAATATCCATTTTTGACAGATGAAGTTAAAGAGATTGAAGTAGAAAATGGTGGAGAACTAATTAGTATAGTAGTTCCAATCTATAATGTCGAGAACTATCTTCGAATGTGCTTGGATAGTATTGAAAATCAAACCTATTCAAATATAGAAGTTTTATTGATAAATGATGGTTCACCAGATTCATCTGGAGAGATCTGTCAAGAATATGTTGCTAGAGATAGCAGATTTCACTATTTTGAAAAAGAAAACGGAGGACTATCTGATGCACGAAATTATGGTATTGAAAGATCAAATGGAAAGTATCTAACCTTTGTTGATTCGGATGATTGGTTGAATTTAACTTATGTGGAAGATTTATATCAGGCAGCTATTCGAAATGATGCAGATACTGTTGTCTCACATTACACCATCTATAATGAGAGTGATAGAAATTATTATGTTCATATTTGGGACGATTACTATGAGAAAACGTGTACTGGGGAAGAACTGGTATTGGAACTTCCATCGTTGGAATTAAACGGATATGTATATATAACTAGTTGGGGAATTTTGTTTAAGAAGGAATTGTTTAATAATATTAGATTTCCTAAAGGTAAAGTGATAGAAGACTCTCGAACAAATTATAAATTGTTTTTTAGATCAAACAAAGTTGCATATATTCATAAAGAAATCTACTACCATCGAGAAGGAATAGAAAGCATCGGAAGTGGTGTTAATGAGAAACTTTTAACAGATGTTTTAGAATGCTTGTTAGAAAGATTAGCAATTTATACTATAAAGGGATGGAATTATTCCGATGAAAAGAATAATGTCATGGGGTGTTTGAGATTACGATATCAACAAGCAAAAGAAAATGGATTGCAGGATACTGAAATTTTTAGGAGATATACGGAAATATTATCATTAGTGGATGAAAGTTAAATAGTATAGAACTCATTAGAATTACAGCAAAGGAGTGAAAATGTCAGAATTAGTTGGTATTATAGTTCCAATCTATAATGTCGAGAACTATCTTCGAATGTGTTTAGATAGTATTGAACACCAAACCTATTCAAATATAGAAGTTTTATTGATAAATGATGGGTCACCAGATTCATCTGGAGAGATTTGCCAAGAATATGTTGCTAGAGATAGCAGATTTCACTATTTTGAAAAGGAAAATGGAGGACTATCTGATGCACGAAATTATGGTATTGAAAGATCAAATGGTAAGTATCTAACCTTTATAGATTCAGATGATTGGGTTGAACCAACATATATTGATGATATGTATCAAGCTGCTTTAAAAAATGATTCTGAAATCGTTGTTTCAAACTATACACAATTTGACGTTAAAGAAAACCATTATTTAGTTCATGTATGGGATGACTATTATGAGGAAACATATGAAGGGAAAGAGTTAATTAATAAACTCCCTTTGTTGGAACGACCCGATTATGCTTTTACAACGAGTTGGGGTATTCTTTTTAGTCGAAGCTTATTTGATAATATTCAGTTTCCAAAAGGTAAACTTATAGAAGACGGTCGAACAAATTATAAATTATTTGCGAAATCATCTCGCAGTACTTATATTAATAAATCTTTGTATATATATAGGATAGGTAGAGAAGGAAGCATTATTAATACAGTAACTGAAAAGCTCTTAATAGACAAGTTAGAGTATGTATTAGAACGTTTGGCTATCTATACCATAAAGGAATGGAATAGTTTTGATGAAAAGGAAAACACTTTAGGGTACATAAGAAAGGGATGGGAAGAAGCAAAAGAAGCCGGTCTACAAGACACTGAAATTTTTAGGAGATATACAGAAATATTGGAACTTATAGATAATGATTAAGAAATCAAATCTGTTCAATGAATTGACGATGTAAGAAAAAGAGGTTATTTGATTCACTAAAGTATCTTTCCTCCACTATTTCCCCTAAGGGATCAGAAGCAGATTTTTTCTGCTTATTTTGTTATAATAGTAACGTAAAAATTAACAAAAAAATCATAGAATACCTGATGGTATAGTAGATTGAATCTGGAATAGTCCACCGAGTTTTCTAAAACATTGTTAGAAATTGGTCTGAATTCCGTAATCAATTTGTTCAGTTTTGATTTCATTTAACTATATATTGATTATAAATTACTCAGTAGAAATAGACTAGAAACGAGTTTTAGAGAGTAGGATTAAACATGAAAAATATTTTTTCATCTATCACAGTTAAAAAAGGGCTAGCAACATTATTTTGTATATTCATATTTATAGCAGGAAGTAGATTGACCCTCCCTTTTGTAGATATGAATAATAGGGAATTTTTAGGAGGAACTGCAGCCTACTTAGCTTTTTCCACAGCAATGACAGGTGGAAATTTGAGAAGTTTATCTTTGTTTTCAGTAGGATTATCTCCATGGATGTCTTCGATGATTTTATGGCAGATGCTTTCTTTTTCAAAAAAATTAAATCTGACATCTGGAGCTATTGAAATACAAAATAGAAGGCAGATGTACTTAACCTTGTTTATTGCTTTGATTCAGGCATTAGCTATTTCGTTAAATCTCCCAATTCAGTCCAATGTGCCTAAAATGTTAGTTATCGTCCTCAATACCTGCCTGTTGATAGCGGGTGCTTTTTTCTTGGTATGGTTATCAGACATCAATGCAACTGTAGGTATCGGGGGTTCTATGATTATTTTATTGATTGGAATGGTTTTAAACATTCCTCAAGATTTGATTGAAACATTTAGAACTGTTCCCATACCTCTTTCTGTTTTAATCGGTTTGATTATTATGGGGATTGTCTTTACTTATCTGGTAGCTCTGCTTTATCGTGCTCGTTATCGTATAGCAGTTCATAAGATTGGCCTACATAATCGTTTTAAGAGATATTCATATTTTGAGATTATGCTTAATCCTGCCGGAGGGATGCCTTTTATGTATGTCATGACTTTTTTGAGTTTGCCTACTTATATGTTGTTGTTGTTACAGACGATTTTTCCGGAAAATCTACTTTTCACTGAAATTTCATCTCAGTATACAATAGGTAAACCATTGTGGATTTATATGTATATGATTATTCTTTTTATTTTTAGTATAGCCTTTGCTTTTGTAAATATGAGTGGGGAACAAATTTCAGATCGAATGAAAAAATCAGGAGAATATATTTATGGAGTCTATCCGGGTGAAGAAACGAGTCGTTTCATTAATCGATTGGTTCTTAGGTTTTCTCTTATTGGTGCTGTATTTAATGTAGTAATGGCTGGAGGGCCTCTGCTATTTGTATTAGTTGATGAGAAACTACTTAGAGTGGCAATGATTCCTGGTTTGTTTATGATGTTCGGAGGTATGATTTTTACAGTCAGAGATGAAGTGAAAGCTCTGAGATTAAACGAAACTTATAAACCATTGATTTAGGAGGGTGTCATGTATTATTTTATTCCAGCCTGGTATGGTTCAGAACGTCAGTGGCATGCGGATGTGATTCCTTGGTACCATTCACAATTTCGTTTTGAGTTTGATGATACCTTTAATCAAATTCGTCTTTTTCAAAGACAAGGAATATCGTCTCGCTTATTAGTATTAGCTTATCAACCACACTTACGTTATTTTTTACATAGACATGGTGTTTTAGAGACAGATGTCTACTCTATTTTTGATGATATGCAAGATTTCTATGGACTGCATACTCAGGTTCTTCATATTAGAGATATAGAGTGGGATAGTGATTGCCAATTTCTTTATAGTCCCTTTGCTATTATCGTGCAAAAAAAAGGTAAGAAATATGCTCAGATAGAGCATGGAGTAGAGGGGTTTATTAGTGACATTCGGTATTTTGATCCAAATGGTCAGATGAGCAAGCGCTATATCATGGACGACAGAGGATTTGTATCTAGTGTAATCTATTTTGAAGATGGACAAGCTATGTATCAGGACTATCTGGATCCTAAAGGAATTTGGCGATTTAGGGAATATATTCAAGAGGAAGGTAGAATTGAGATCAATCCGATTTTTGCCTATCGATTTAAATCGCTTAAATATCGAAATATGGAGCATTTGGTAGCAGAATTTTTTGATAACTATTTGAAAAAAAATCAGAAAAAGCAGGATATTTTTATCATTCCGTCGCATCCTTATCATGATCAGTTTATCTTTGATCATATTCCAAGTACTAATCCTAAAATTTTGAGTCTCTTTATCAATCGTAATTCACAGAATACCTTTAGAGAGTTATCAGTATCGGTTAATCGAGCTAGTTTAGTGTTAGTGGATAGAGAGGATAGTTTACAACTTTTACAGGAACTATATCCTGAACTTTCTAATAAATTTTACCATCTCTCTCCTTTTGATACACGTTTACGTCTGGGGAGAAGTCAAACAAGAAAAGAGTCTATTATTTACTATCAACTTGATTTCAACGAAGAAATTGATAGGGAAGCATTGACTCAAGTTTTGTTATTTATTGCTGAAACTAAAAATACAGAGGTCATTTTTGGAGCCTTTTCTGCTAGTCAGGAACAGATGGAAGATGTGGAGGATCTTGTTCATGAAATTATTCAAGAGAAAATTCATACTGATAGTTTAGAAAAAGGAATAGACTATGGAGATGCGGAAAATCCTTTAGAAGAAAATCAAGAGCAGGAACTACGTTTTCAATTTGTCAATATGAATGATGAGTTGGATTTGATTAAGACATTAGAGTTTGTTCGTTTGATTGTGGATCTTAATAAACAACCTCATCTCTATACTCAAATAGCGGGTATTAGTGCGGGAATTCCTCAGATTAATCGGGTTGAAACTGTTTATGTAGAACATTTGAAAAATGGCTATTTACTTTCAGATGTGACAGAGTTTTCAACGGCTGCACATTACTATGTAGATAGATTGAAAGAATGGAACCAGGCCTTGATTTACTCTATTGATAAAATCAAGGAACATACTGGTCACCGATTCTTAGATAAATTACATCAGTGGATTGAGGAGGTTACTAATGTCAAAGGACTATAAAATCCTACAGATAGGGATTGATAATTGGGATCATCATTACGATATTCCTGAAAATATGGATTGGTACTATTTCTGTCCCAACTCGCCACTAGCTCTTCGTAAAATGATGGAAATGGATAGCATCACAAATTTTCATGCAATTTTGGTAGAGGATGGTCAGTATTTATCTGATTTACTGTCTTTTATTCATCATATTGAGCCGCATACTCTTTTTTATGACAAAGATTTTAAAACGACAGATTTGGGTATTATTGATTTATTAAAAAAGCGGTGTGCTCAAGCTATAGACTTCTCAGATCCTCAGCTATTAGTAAATGATTTATCCACCTCTCTTTTTGGTGGAGGTTACGGTGATAAATTATTTCCATCAACGATACAAATTCGTTCAAGTTTTCGAGGGGCCATCTCTTATCAGGGACTCGATGATGTCAGTTTGGAAGGGAATTTTGGAGATGATTTCCAACAAATAGCTTACTGGCCAGATAATTTTATAGTTTATAAAAACTTCCCTATAGAATTATGGTTGGAATTTGAAAAGCAAGGAAACTGTGAATTTCGTTTTGTTATCCGTAAGATATGGTCTGGTGGTGTTGATGATTTTTTTGAAGAAAAAATCTATAATGAAAGTGAGTTGAAAAGGGCTATAGTGGTAGATAACGAAGAGATTGATATCTTTTTATCTGTATCAATCGAAGCTCGTGGCAGCGGAAGTTTAAAATTAGGAAATTTGCACCAACGTTGGAGTCGCAGACAGTTTGGTAAATTTTTCCTCGGGGGAAATATTCTACATGATAAAATTCGTGATGAAATTAACTACTTCTTTTATCCGGGTGATTTCAAACCACCTTTGGCGGTATACTTTGCTGGGTATCGTCCTGCCGAGGGATTTGAAGGATATTTTATGATGAAAAATTTAGGCTGTCCTTTCCTTTTGTTTTCTGATCCTCGTTTGGAGGGTGGAGCCTTTTACCTTGGTAGCGAGGAACTAGAAGAGAAGATAAAAGATACTATTCGTTATTACCTACAGTATTTAGGACTTACTCATAAAGATTTAATTTTGTCTGGTCTCTCTATGGGAACTTTTCCAGCTCTTTACTATGCTGGTTTCTTTGAACCTAGAGCTGTTATTGTAGGAAAACCTCTGGCTAATCTTGGAACAATTGCTCGTAGAGGTCGCTTAGATGCGCCAGCTGTCTCCAATTTGGCATTTGATGTGTTAATCCATCATACAAATGGAGTGACATCTGACCATATGTTGGAATTAGATCAGCGTTTTTGGAAAATCTTTAAACAAGCAAATTTTTCAAAGACAACCTTTGGTTTGTCCTATATGAAGGATGAAGAAATGGATCCACAGGCTTATGAGAATCTAGTTACTTATTTATGTAATACAGGTGCCAAGATTTTGTCTAAAGGAACTGCTGGACGACACAATGATGATACAGGTACCAATATTGCTTGGTTTCTTCACTTTTATCGAATGGTACTAGCAAGTGGTTTTGGAAGGGAGAAAGAATGATTATCACACAGAGACAGTCTATTCATTGGGGAGAAGTTGGTGGGACTTATATGTACGGATCAACTGTATCTTATTACCCTGACAAAAGTGTTCGGCTCTATAATCCTCTATTGCCATCTGGTGAGATTCTCAAAACTTGGCTTTCTAGTGTCAATTACCAGGCTGCAAGGACTCAGCCCCAACTTCCCTTACTAAAAAGAAATCAGGAGTATCAACTATCACTGGTTTTTGATTGTCAGCCTGAAAATGGAGTTTATACCAAGATAACTTTTTTTGACCGCTATGGTGATATTTTAGAAGAAAAGGTAGAAAAAGTGAAGGATTTTATATTTACTTATCCAGAAGATAGTTATACTTATCAAGTTTCTCTTTTAAGTGCTGGTTTTGAATCTTTAACTTTTTATCATTTTTCTATCAAGGAGATTAGAAGTGTTTAGACGTTTAGGTCAAGATTTCCAGCTTAGGAAAGTGAAAAAGATTTTACAGAGGATCAATAGCTTAAAAGGCAAGATGTCCTCTCTTTCAGATCAAGAATTGGTCGCTAAAACAGTGGAATTTCGTCAGCGTCTTTCCAAGGGAGAAAGTCTAGATGACCTTTTAGTAGAAGCTTTTGCAGTGGTGCGTGAAGCAGACAAGCGGATTTTAGGGATGTTCCCTTATGATGTTCAGGTCATGGGAGCTATTGTCATGCACTACGGAAATGTTGCTGAGATGAACACAGGGGAAGGGAAAACCCTAACAGCCACTATGCCGGTCTATTTGAACGCTCTTTCAGGAGAAGGTGTGATGGTTGTTACGCCTAATGAGTATTTATCAAAGCGAGATGCAGAGGAAATGGGTCAAGTTTATCGTTTCCTAGGTTTGACTATCGGGGTCCCATTTACAGGGGATCCAAAGAAGGAAATGAAAGCTAAAGAAAAGAAACTTATCTATGCTTCGGATATCATTTACACAACCAATAGTAATTTAGGTTTTGATTACCTAAATGATAATTTGGCTTCGAATGAAGAAGGTAAGTTTTTGCGACCTTTTAACTATGTCATTATTGATGAAATTGATGATATCTTGCTGGATAGTGCACAAACTCCTTTGATTATTGCGGGTTCTCCCCGTGTTCAGTCTAATTACTATGGGATCATTGATACACTGGTGACAACGCTGGTCGAAGGAGAAGATTATATTTTCAAAGAGGAGAAGGAAGAGGTCTGGCTTACTACTAAGGGGGGCAAGTCTGCTGAAAGTTTCCTAGGAATTGACAACTTATATAAGGAAGAACATGCATCCTTTGCTCGCCATTTAGTTTATGCGATTCGAGCCCATAAACTTTATACTAAAGACAAGGACTATATCATTCGTGGAAATGAGATGGTATTGGTGGATAAGGGGACTGGTCGTTTAATGGAGATGACCAAACTGCAGGGAGGACTCCATCAGGCCATTGAAGCCAAGGAACATGTGAAGTTGTCTCCTGAAACGAGGGCCATGGCTTCCATCACCTATCAGAGTCTTTTTAAGATGTTTAAAAAAGTATCTGGGATGACGGGGACAGGAAAGGTAGCAGAAAAAGAATTTCTTGAGACTTATAATATGGCCGTTATTCGGATTCCAACCAATCGTCCTAGACAAAGGATTGATTATCCCGATAATCTCTATGTGACTTTACCAGAGAAAGTGTATGCATCTTTGGAATACATCAAAGAGTATCATGCTAAAGGGAATCCCTTACTCGTTTTTGTTGGATCGGTTGAAATGTCTCAGCTTTATTCATCTCTCTTGCTTCGCGAAGGGATTGCACATAACGTTCTCAATGCCAATAATGCTGCGCGTGAGGCTCAGATTATCTCCGAGTCAGGTCAGATGGGGGCTGTGACAGTGGCTACCTCTATGGCAGGACGAGGGACAGATATTAAACTCGGTAAGGGAGTTGCAGAACTTGGCGGCTTGATTGTTATTGGAACTGAGCGGATGGAAAGTCAACGTATTGACCTTCAAATCCGTGGACGTTCTGGCCGTCAGGGAGATCCAGGTATGAGTAAGTTTTTTGTGTCTCTGGAAGATGATGTTATTAAGAAATTTGGTCCATCTTGGGTTCACAAGAAGTATAAAGATTACCAAGTTCAAGATATGACTCAACCAGAAATTCTCAAAGGTCGTAAGTATCGTAATCTGGTTGAAAGGGCGCAACATGCCAGTGATAGTGCTGGTCGTTCGGCACGCCGTCAGACTCTAGAATATGCTGAAAGTATGAATATTCAACGGGATATGGTCTATAAAGAAAGAAATCGTCTAATAGATGGTTCTCGTGACTTAGAGGATGTTGTAGAAGAAATCATTGCTAGTTACATAGATCAAGTGACTTCTTCAGAATATGAAAGCCGAGAGTTACTCTTCCACTTTATCGTGACCAATATTAGTTTTCATATTAAAGAAGTTCCAGACTATGTAAATGTGACTGACAAGACTGCAGTTCGTAGCTTTATAAAGCAGGTGATTGATCAAGAACTCTCTGAAAAGAAGGAATTACTGGAGAAACATGACTTGTATGAACAGTATTTACGACTCTCTCTACTCAAGGCTATTGATGATAACTGGGTAGAGCAGGTAGACTATCTACAACAGTTATCTATGGCTATCGGTGGTCAGTCTGCTAGTCAGAAAAATCCAATCGTAGAGTATTATCAAGAAGCTTATGCTGGCTTTGAAGCTATGAAAGAACAAATCCGTGCGGATATGGTGCGTAATCTCCTGATGGGCTTGGTTGAAGTCACTACCAAGGGTGAGATTATGACTCATTTCCCATAAAAAGAGGAAAATATGACAATTTACAATATAAATTTAGGACTTGGATGGGCTAGTAGCGGTGTTGAATACGCCCAAGCCTATCGTGCTGGTGTTTTTCGGAAATTAAATCTCTCCTCTAAGTTTATCTTTACAGATATGATTTTGGCAGATAATATTCAGCACTTAACAGCCAATATTGGTTTTGATAATGATCAAGTGATCTGGCTTTATAATCATTTCACAGATATCAAGATTGCACCTACTAGTGTGACAGTGGATGATGTTTTGACTTATTTTAGTGGTGTTGAAAGTCGTAGAGAAAAGAATGGCAAGGTTTTGCGTATCTTCTTTGCTGACCAAGATAAGTTTGTAACCTGTTATTTGGTGGATGAGAACCAGGACTTAGTCCAGCATGCCGAGTATGTTTTTAAGGGAAACCTGATTCGGAAAGATTACTTCTCTTATACTCGTTATTGTAGCGAATACTTTGCTCCCAAGAACAATGTTGCAGTCCTATACCAACGAACTTTTTATAATGAGGACGGGACTCCAGCCTATGATATCTTGATGAATCAAGGGAAGGAAGAGGTTTATCGTTTCAAGGATAAGATTTTCTATGGGAAGCAAGCCTTTATGCGTGCCTTTATGAAATCCTTGAATTTGAACAAGTCTGATTTGGTCATTCTTGATAGGGAGACAGGCATTGGACAGGTTGTTTTTGAGGAAGCACAAGCAGCGCATTTAGCGGTAGTTGTTCATGCGGAGCATTATAGTGAAAATGCTACAAATGAGGATTACATCCTTTGGAATAACTATTATGACTATCAGTTTACCAATGCAGATAAGGTTGATTTCTTTATTGTATCCACTGATAGACAGAGAGAAGTTCTGCAAGAGCAATTTGCCAAATATACTCAGCACCAACCAAAGGTTGTTGCCATTCCTGTAGGAAGTATTGATTCCTTGACTGAGTCAAGTCAGGGACGTAAGCCATTTTCATTGATTACGGCTTCGCGTCTTGCCAAAGAAAAACACATTGACTGGTTGGTCAAGGCGGTCATTGAAGCTCGTAAGGAAATCCCTGAATTAACCTTTGATATTTATGGTAGCGGTGGAGAGGATTCTCTGCTTAGAGACATTATTGCTAGTCATAAGGCAGAAGACTATATCCAGCTCAAGGGACATGCCGAACTTTCGCAGATTTATAGCCAGTATGAGGTCTACTTGACGGCTTCAACCAGCGAGGGCTTTGGTTTGACCTTGATGGAAGCTATTGGTTCAGGTCTACCTCTAATTGGTTTTGATGTACCTTATGGTAATCAGACCTTTATAGAAGATGGGAAAAATGGTTATTTGATTCCAAGTTCATCAGATCACGTAGAAGACCAAATCAAGCAAGCTTACGCAGCTAAGATTTGCCAACTGTATCAAGAAAATCGTTTGGAAGCTATGCGTACCCATTCTTACCAAATTGCAGAAGGCTTCTTAACCAAAGAAATTTTAGAAAAGTGGAAGAAAACAGTAGAGGAGGTGCTCCATGATTGAACTTTATGATCGTTATAGTCAGGAAAGTCGAGATTTACATGAAAGTCTAGTAGCTACTGGTCTTTCTCAACTTGGAGTGGTCATCGATGCAGATGGTTTTCTGCCTGATGGTCTGGTTTCTCCTTTTACCTATTATCTAGGTTACGAGGATGGAAAACCTCTCTATTTTAACCAAGTCCCTGTTCCAGCTTTTTGGGAAATTTCAGGAAATAATCAGTCTGCTCGTATTGAAGATATGACACAGGAGAGAGCTATTATTCATTATGCTGATGGAATGCAGGCTCGCTTGGTTAAACAGGTAGATTGGAAAGACTTGGAAGGTCGAGTCCGTCAGGTTGACCATTACAATCGCTTCGGAGCTTGCTTTGCTACAACAACCTTTAGCGCAGATAGTGAGCCAATTATGACAGTTTACAAAGATGTCAATGGCCAGGAGGTTTTACTTGAAAACCATGTGACAGGTGATATCTTATTGACCTTACCTGGTCAGTCCATGCGTTACTTTGCAAATAAGGTTGAATTTATCACCTTCTTTTTGCAAGATTTGGAAATAGATACAAGTCAGCTTATCTTTAATACTCTAGCGACTCCTTTCTTGGTTTCCTTCTATCATCCAGATAAGTCTGGCTCAGATGTTTTGGTGTGGCAGGAACCTATCTATGATGCTATTCCAGGTAATATGCAGTTGATTTTGGAAAATGATGATGTGCGTACTAAAAAAATCATCATTCCCAACAAGGCGACTTATGAACGTGCTTTAGAGTTGACTGACGAGAAATACCATGCTCAGTTTGTGCATTTGGGTTACCATTATCAGTTCAAACGTGATAATTTCCTAAGACGAGATGCCTTAATCTTGACTAATTCAGATCAGATTGAGCAAGTGGAAGCAATCGTAGAAGCCTTGCCTGATGTCACTTTCCGTATCGCAGCGGTAACAGAGATGTCTTCTAAGCTCTTAGACATGCTTCGCTATCCTAATGTGGTCCTTTACCAGAATGCTAGTCCACAGAAGATTCAGGAGCTCTATCAATTGTCGGATATTTACTTGGATATAAACCACAGCAATGAGTTGTTGCAGGCGGTGCGTCAGGCCTTTGAGCACAATCTCTTGATTCTCGGATTTAACCAAACGGTACACAATAGACTCTATATCGCTCCAGACCATCTATTTGAAAGTAGTGAAGTTGCTGCTTTGGTTGAGACCATTAAACTGGCCCTTTCAGATGTTGATCAAATGCGTCAGGCGCTTGGAAAGCAAGGCCAACATGCAAATTATGTTGACTTGGTGCGATATCAGGAAACCATGCAAACTGTTTTAGGAGGCTAACATGTCAGACGAAGATTTATTTTACAAAGACGTTGAAGGTCGCATGGAAGAGTTGAAACAAAAACCAATCAAGAAGGAAAAAGAAACCCGAGGGGAAAAGATTAGTAAGACTTTTTCACTCTTACTGGGTTTGATGATTCTGATTGGTTTGCTCTTTACTTTGCTGGGAATTTTGAGGTAGGCATATGATTGACATACTGATTGTTTTAGCTATTATCCTATCTCTTGCTTTGATTGTATTGGTAACCATACAACCCCGTCAAAATCAACTATTTTCTATGGATGCGACAAGTAATATTGGTAAACCAAGCTATTGGCAGAGCAATACCTTGGTCAAGGTGCTCACTTTATTGGTGAGTTTGGCCTTATTCGTCCTATTACTAACTTTTATGGTGATAACTTATAAATAGTAGGGAACTTCGGAGGTTTTAGGAGATTCTCAAAGTAACCAATGAAATAATAAGTGATTCTGCAATGAGCTTGTTTTTCCTTTTAAGAGTTATAAGCTTATCGTTGTACTCCTGAACCTATCCTTTATTGTAAATGTTTAATAACGCCTGATATTTAAAAGTCTCTAGATTAGTGAACTAAAAAGTAGTCCCTAAACTGGAGATTTTTTTTGTATTCATTTCTTATAACTTCATATTTATATAAAATATTTTTATTGTCTTGATAAAAGTATGTTATTATATTATATATTATTTTATTTATAAAATAATATTACACATAGTATTTGATTTTATAATGAAAAGGTGATATTATCAAACTGTATCAATAATACATTATATTTAGTCTAATAAAAATGTATTTATAATACAGATAAAATTTACTATAGTTTTTTTGTTTTTTTATATGGGTTATTATATGAGATCAAAAATACCTATCAGAGGTAAGATAAAATATAAGGAGAATACATATCGTGAAGAGAAATCAACAAGATTTTAGAACAGAAAAGTACATTCGTTACGGTATTCGTAAATATAGCTTTGGAGCAGCATCAGTAGCCATTGCAGCTGGTTTGATGTTCCTAGGTACAGGAGCGGTCGCTGCAGCGGAAACACCAAGTAATCCAAGTGGTGACAAAGTTCAAGTTGCTACAGTTAATCTATCCGACCAAACAGATGCGACCAAAGAAAGTTTATCAAGTGTAGACGAGGGCACGCATGCTCCAGTTAGCAAGGAAACTGTAGCTGAGGAAACGGTTTCTAAGGCAGTTAATAAACAAACTGTTACTCATGAAACTGAAGAGTCAACTAAACCTCAAGAAGCTGATAAAAAAGAAGATGCTAAGCAAGAGTCATTTCCTTCAGATAAAAACACTGAAGTAAAAGAGACACCGTTTAAGAGTGAAGAAAATCCATCACTTAATCTTTCGTCTTTAAAAGAAAAATTAGCTGATTTGGAAGCTCAAATTGAACGTATCCGTGGAAATAAAAAACAAGCTTCTCAAATCCAAAATGCTGAAAAACTTGTTGCAGAAGCTAAACAATACCTAGAAGCTTTAGATACTACTCAAAAAGAAGTAGATGCGAAAGCAAAAGAAATTAGCTCATTTACTTCTATCTTAAAATCAATGAAAGCGGAAGAAACTGTAAAACCAAAGAAAAACAGTGACAGCCGTAATGATAAAAAGATGGAAGAAGGAACTGGTTTTAGAACAGGTACTGAAGCTGCAGGGGGTGCTACAACTTCAACAACGACGGGGGTTGGAGCAGATGTGAAAGATGCGACAGAAACACCTGCAGTTAAAAGACCTCCTTATACAGATAGAAAAGTAGCAGAAAGTCTAACAAGACAAATTACATGGTTAGATTTTGGAGATGAAAGGCACTGGCATGAGGTTGATAAAGAAAACGGCAAAATTTATTTAAAAGAAGGTTCTTATTACGAGAATGATGTTTACCCAGGTTATCGTATTAAGATAAAGGTGAAATCATTAAAACCATTCCAAGCAACAGAAATATATAGAAAGAGAATGGAAGCAGGAGGAGCAACGGAAGAGGAAAAAGCTACATTTGATCCTAATGCGACGAATAAATATATTACTGGAAGTGCTAGATCAGGAGCAGATGCTCGCGTAACTGCGTCTGCTCAAGATCGGTGGTCTGAAATTAGAGACAATGGTATTAATACTGGTGAGAAAAAAACTAGAATAGCAGTAGATGCTGACGGCGGAAACTGGGGCATACAATTTGATGTAACTGCAACTTATAAAGGAAAAACTGTACGTCCGGCAGTATTAATGGCCGATGCAGAAAGTGCAAACCCAGGTGAAAATATTCTTTTTACAACGAATGGTGATGGTTGGAAACAAGTCATTGAATTGAAAAAGAATAGAGAAGATGCTAAACAATATACACCAACCAATCTGGAGAATATTCATCAAGATCTTCCAGACGGTACATATCCTGGTGCAAGTAGCGGTAACTGGAACGGTATGAAAGGATTGATGGGTGGAACAAAACTTTTGCCGGTTGGGAAAGATGGTAAGAAAATAGTACCGAAATATTTTGGAAATCCTGATCAAGAAACTGGAGGACTAGGTACGGGAGTGTTTGGACCTGGTGTAACATCTGGCCCTTATAGTGTACCTGTTGTAATGACGAAAGGTGCAACTGAAGTTGGTATGTATATATTATCTCAAGGGATGCAATCAGCTATGATGGGGGTTATTCCGTTAGATGAAGGGGATGCTCCTGAAAGCTATGGTGAAGCATACCATACCATGAATACCAGAGATGGAATGAGTGGAGCTGATGTAAAACAACCTTACTTAGGTAGTCAAAGACCTGACCCAGATACTCATAACCATAAAGATTGGAATGGGGATGATGATGGTACTGATACCTCAGATGAAGGAATCAATCAATTACTTCCGGAAAGTTTAAAAGGACATGAAGGAAATATTATTAAGGCAAATGTTTCAAAATCTGGGTATTATACCATGAATATTCAGGCGCACACAGGTGGCGCTCCTAAGGCATATATTCGTTCTTGGATTGATTTTAATGGTAATGGTAAATTCGATTCTGATGAAGCTTCTGATATTGCAGAAATTACAGAAGATGGAGATGTAAAATTACACTTTAAAAATAAAACACAAAAAGATGCAGAAAATTTACTTGAAGCTGGTACTAGAGTTCGAATTGCAATAAATAAAGATGAAATTGAAACTCCAACTGGACTAGCATTCTCAGGGGAAGTGGAAGACTTTAAGGCGAAGATTACTCATCCACCTTATGGAGAAAAGAAAACTACAGAAGGTGAAATAAAACAAACACAAAGAGATACAGTTCATTTCACAGCACGTGGTAAAAATGTTTACGAAAAAGAGGATGTACTTGCTGAAATCGATACAAAAGTACCCCCGGTATATATTGATAACAAAACTGGTAAAGAAATTACTTTATCAGCTGAAGGAACGTATACTGTAAAAAGACAAGGAACATATAAGTTTACTACTAACGGAGCAGATGTGAATGTGGAATTTACTCCAGCTACTGGTTTTGTAGGAGAAGCTCACGGGATAACAATTCGTCGTCAAGATACGAACAAAACAACGACAGAATGGGGAGTAAATGATTCTGACTCTACATCAAATGTAAATAATGTAACAAACACGATGGATGGATTGTACATTCCTAAAGTAAGAATTCCAACAGTTACTCCAACTCCAAATAACGCGGAAAGTAGTAATATACAAGGATTCCCACAAAAAGGTAAACCTACCTTTACTGTAGAAACTTCGGATGCTCCAGTTACTGCATCAGTAAAACACCCCGCAAGACTGATTGATCCAAGAACGAATGCTCTTGCAAATTCTGCGGTTGTAGATGCCTTAGATTCAAATAATAATAAAGTCGGTACTTATAAGATAGCTCCGGAAACAGGAGAAGTAACATTTACACCAAATATTGATTATAGAGGTGAAGTAAAACCTGTCAAAGTGTCTGTTCCAGTTGTTGTAGCACATGATAAAGATGATAAGGATATTACAGTTACTACAGAAGCTACGTATACTCCAAGAATTACTCCAGTAACACCAACTGCAGAAGCGTCAACAACTAGAGATGTTCAAGGAAAAGCGCAAGTATCAAGAATCGTCTTTGATACAGTAGAAAATAATGCCGATAAAAATCAAACGGTTAACTTTGATAAAAGTCCGGAAGTAGGTACTGATGGAGAACATGTTGGATTAGATAAAGAAACATTAACATTAGTAAATGCTTCAGGAGTTGAAACAAATACAGTCACAACAGACCAAGGTGAGTATGTATTAGATAAAGTAAGTAAAACTATTACGTTTACACCGAAGAAAACATTTGTTGGAACAGCAACTGCTGTAAATATTCGTATCAAAGATATGAATGGAACAAAAGTTGAAACAACGTATACGCCAACAGTGATTGAAGTTACCCCTACAGGTAAAGACTCAGCAACTTCAGGGCCTCAAGGACTTACACAAAAATCTCCAATCTTATTTAACGAAAGAGAGGAAACTGATGGAACAACTCTAAACTTTGATACAGGTCATGAAAGAGTAGCCCTAAAGCCAGAAACGTTAACTTTACTAAATGGTACTGCTAAAGTTAAGAGTATCACTGTAGAGAATGTCGGAACTTATGAATTAGTGGACAATGCGATTACATTTACACCTGCGCCAGCCTATCATGGAACAGCAGAAGGAGTAAATGTTCAAGTTGAAGACGAAAATGGAACAGTTGTTACGAAAAAATATGTACCAACAGTAACTGAATTAACAGTAACTCCAGAAGGTAAAACAACGAAAAATATCCAAGGGGAAACTCAAGAAGGAACACCAACCTTCACGATTCCCGCTGAATCAACGAATGCAACTGTAACAAGTCGTAAACTAGTGGATCCAGCTGATCCAACTAACACACCAAAAGATACAGTAACATTAGATGGTAAAGGAACATTTACCATTGATGGAAATGGAAAAGTAACATTCGTACCAGTTCCAACTTATAAAGAAGATGTTCCTCCAATTACGGTAAAAGCAACTGTAACAGTTACAAATGCTAAAAATGAAAGTACAACAATCACATCAACAGCATCTTACAAACCAATAATTGTACCAGCTGAGATTGATAAAGCACCAGCTACATCAACGAACTTACAAGGTTTAGTACAAACTGGAACACCAACATTTACACCGAAAACAATCGAAGTAGATGGAGTACAAAAAACAATTAGTGTTCAAGCAAATAGCTACAAACTAGTAAAAGATGGAAAAGAAAGTGAATCACTTCCAGCTTATAAAGCGGGAACAGCTGAACAAATTGGTACGTATACAATTAATCCGCAAAATGGAACGGTAACATTTACACCAACAGATAAAACTTATACAGGAGCAGTAGAACCAGTAGATGTACAAGCAACAGGATCAAATGGCGTAAAAGTAAAAACAACGTATACACCAACTATCACACCAGTAACACCAACAAAAGAGCCATCAGCAACAACTGATGTACAAGGTAAAAAACAGGTCTCAAGAATTGTGTTGGATACAGTAGAAACAGATGCTGATAAAGATAAAACTGTGAACTTCAACAAAGGAAGCGAAACAGGTGCAAATGGTGAACGAGTTGAGTTAGATGCTAATACCTTAACATTGTTAGACGGAACTACTGAAGTAACAACTCTTACAACAAGCGATGGTAAATATGAGTTAGATAAAGCGAACAAAACAATTACGTTTACTCCAAATAAAACCTTTGTAGGACCAGCTACACCTGTAAAAGTACAAATCAAAGATGTGAATGGTACAAAAGTTGAAACGACTTATACGCCAACAGTAACTGACGTTACAATGACAAGTGTGGATAAAGAATCTTCTGCACCACAAGGAAAAACACAAACAGGAAAACCTGAATTTACAGTTTCAACTCCAAAAGTGCATATTACAGGATATAAATTGTTAAATCCAACTGGAAACACACCAGTAGAAGGAAATGAAATTGAAGTACCAGACCAAGGAACTTATCGTATTAATCCAACGAATGGGGAAGTAACTTTCATTCCAAAACCAGGTTTCACAGGACCAGCAACTGGAATCACAGTGCAGGCTACTGATGAAAACGGAGAAACAAAAGATGCGAAATATAAACCAACAGTAACTGCATTAACAATAACTCCACAACCTGTAACAACAACAAATATCCAAGGGGAAACTCAAGAAGGAACACCAACATTCCCAGTTCCAGCTGAATCAAATAACGTTACAGTTACAAGTCGTAAACTAGTTGACCCTGCCGATCAAACAGAAAAAGACAGTGTAAAAGTAGAAGGAAAAGGAACATTCACAATTGATGGAAATGGAAAAGTAACCTTCACACCACTTCCAACATACAAAGGTGATGTAGATCCAATTACAGTAAAAGCAACTGTAATCATTAGAAATGATAAAAACGAAAGTACAACAATTCCTTCAACTACAACATACAAACCAATTATCGTATCGGCTGAGATTGATAAAGAACCAGCAACATCAACTAACTTACAAGGTTTAACACAAACAGGAACACCAACGTTCAAACCGAAAACTGTAGATGTAAATGGAACACCAAAAACAATTACGGTTCAACCAAATAGCTACAAACTTGTAAATGGTGGAGCTGAAAGTAATACACTTCCAGCATATAAAGCTGGAACAACCGATCAAATTGGTAGTTACACAATTGATTCAGCGACAGGACAAGTGACCTTCACACCATCGGATAAAACTTATTCAGGTGAAGTAGCGCCAGTATCTGTACAAGCAACAGGATCAAATGGAGTAAAAGTAGAAACAACTTATACACCAACTATAACACCAGTAACACCAACAGCAGAAAAATCTGCAACAAGTGATGTACAAGGTAAAAAACAAACTTCTTCAATCCTATTAGATACACCAGAAAACAGTGTCGATAAAGATAAAACTGTGAACTTCAACAAAGGAAGTCAAGTAGGGGCTAATGGAGAACGTGTCGAATTAGATGCAAGTACATTAACATTATTAGATGGAACTAATGAAGTAACATCTCTTACAACGAATGATGGTGAATATGTATTAGATAAAGTAAGTAAAACTATCACATTTACACCGAAGAAAACATTTGTCGGAACAGCAACACCGGTTAAAGTTCAAATTAAAGATGCAAATGGTACAAAAGTTGAAACAACTTATACACCAACAGTAACTGAAGTAACACCAACAGGTAAAGATTCAGCAACTACTGGATTACAAGGCTTTGCTCAAAAATCTCCAATTATCTTCAATCAAAAAGATGAAGAAGATGGAAAAACAGTAAACTTTGACACAGGTAATGAAAAAGTTGCCTTAAAACCAGATAAATTAACATTATTGAATGGTAATGAAAAAGTTAAGACAATTACTGTACCTGATGTTGGAACGTATGAATTAAAAGACAATGCGATTACATTTACGCCACTTCCAAGTTATCATGGAACTCCTGAAGGGGTAACTGTTCAAATAGAAGACGAAAATGGAAAACTTGTTACGAAAAAATATGTACCAACAGTAACTCAAGTAACACCATCAGGGACAAATGCTACTTCAAGCGGATTACAAGGAAAAGTTCAAACTGGTAAACCTGTATTCAATGGTGGAGTACCTGAAGTTCCAATGAATGATGAAGTACCAGCTACTTTAGAGGGTGCTGATCAAGACGGAAAAGTTGTTATAGCAGGAAAAGGTACTTATACAGTAGCAAAAGACGGAACAGTAACATTTACGCCGGATAAAAACTTTGTTGGAGTAGCTCCAGCAGTGACTGTCAAACGTGTTGATAAAAATGGAACAATTGCTACAGCAACGTACACACCAACAGTAACAGACGTTTCAATGACTAGTGAGAATAAAACTTCAGAAGCACTACAAGGGAAAACACAAACTGGCACACCAACGTTCACGATTTCAACGCCAGCTGTTCGTATTACAGAATACAAATTAGTTGATCCAACGAATAATACGCCTGTAGAGGAAGTTGAAGTAGAAAATCAAGGAACATACAGTATTGATAAAGCAACTGGGGAAGTGACATTTGTTCCAAAACCTGGATTTACAGGACCAACAACAGGAATTACGGTACGTGCTACAGACGAAAATGGCGAAACAAAAGATGCGACTTATACACCAAGTGTAACGCCACTAAAAGTAACACCAGAAAATAAACAAACAACGAATATTCAAGGGTTACCACAAGAAGCAACGCCAACATTTAAACTTCCAAAAGGAGTAACAAATGCTGTAGTTACAGAACGTAAATTGATAGATCCAAGTACTAAAGCTCTAACAAATGCTGTAACAGTAGATGGAAAAGGAACATTTACAATTAATGCAAATGGAAAAGTAACATTTACGCCAGTACCGTCATATGTAGGGGATGTACCTGCCATTGAAGTACAAGGAACGATAACTATCCTAAATGATAATAATGATAGAACGACAATAACTTCAAAAGCTTCGTACAAACCAATTATTGTTCCAATTGAGTTGGAAAAAACTCCGGCGGAATCTACAAATGTTCAAGGATTAGTTCAAAAAGGAACTCCAACATTTACTTCACCAGAAAGCGTAGAGATAAATGGAGTTGAAAAAACAGTTACCGTTAAACCAAATAGTTATAAACTTGTAAAAGATGGAACAGAAACTGATTCAATTCCAGCATACAAAAAGGATACTCAAGAAGTTATTGGTAAATATACAATTGATTCGCAAACAGGAGAGGTAACATTTACACCTACGGATAAAACTTATACAGGTGAAGTAGAGCCAGCAACTGTACAAGCAACAGGATCAAACAATGTAAAAGTACAAACAACGTATACTCCAATTATTAAGCCTGTAAAACCAGTAGGAACAAATGCAGGTTCAGAAGGAATCCAAGGTGCACCACAATCAGGAACACCAAGCTTCAAGTCAGGAAATGAAAATATTCCGATGACAGTAAGTGCAACAAATCCTGCTAAATTAGTAGATCCAGCTAATAACCAACCAATTGAAGCAACAGAAATTGATGCTAAAAATGCAAGTGGAGAAAAAGTTGGTAAGTACACAATTAATCCTGCAACAGGAGAAGTTACATTTACTCCAGAACCAGGATTCTCAGGAACACCAGTACCAGCAACAGTACAAGCAAAAGATGGTAATGGAACACCAACTACAGCAACTTATACACCAGTTGTAAAAGCTGCAGTACCATCAGGTGATAACCAAGTAACAAGTGATATTCAAGGTGCAAAACAAACAGCAACACCAGTATTTACACCAGGTAAGAATACTGTAAATAATCAAGAAGTATCTGTACCATTTGAGGCAACAAGCAAAGCGAAATTAATCGATCCAAGTAAGACTGGAGACGAAAGAGAAGTAACAACGCTTGTAGTTGAAAACCAAGGAACATATACAATTGATGACAATGGAGTTGTAACATTCACACCACTTCCAACATTCAAAGGGGAAGCAACAGCAGTATCTATCGTTCGTAAAGATAAGAATGGAACACCAGCAACTGCTACGTTCAAACCAAGTGTAGTAGGAGTAGCACCAAGCGCAACAGCAGCAACAACTACGAAAGTACAAGGATCGCCTCAAGAATCAGAAGTAACCTTCACACCAGGTAAAGCAACAATTGGAACTGAGGAAAAATCAGTACCAATGGATCCAACAGCATACAAACTATTAGGTGGACAAGAAGGTAAAACACCATTAGATACAGTTCCAGCAATGTCAGAAGACGGAACAAAAGAAGTGGGTACTTATACAATTAAAGTCGTAGATGGAAAACCAGTTGTAACATTTACCCCAACAGATAAAACATATGCTGGAAAACTAAAACCAGTAACCGTTCAAGGTAAAGATACAAACGGAACAGAAGCAACTACAACGTATACACCAGTGATTACACCAATCGTACCAACAGCTGAAAATGGAACATCAGAAGGGCCACAAGGTGTTGAACAAACAGGAAGTGTAACATTCAAACCAGGTAAAGAACCAGGAACAGAAAACACACCTGTAGCCATTGATAAAACGAAGATAACTCTATTAGGAACAGATGGAAACCCAGTAGAATCATTAACAGTAAGTAAAGATGGTAAAGAAATTGGTACTTACACACTAGTGAAAGATCCAAGTGGCCTACCGACTGGAGAAGTGAAATTCACTCCAACAGATAAGTCATATGTAGGAGAAGTTCCACCAGCAACGGTACAAGTGAAAGATGCGAATGGAACACCAGCAACAGCAACTTACACACCAACATTTACGGAAGTAAATCCTACATCTAAACCATCAGAAACTACAGGATTCCAAGGATTACCACAAACATCACGTGTTGTTCTAGATGAAAAAGATGAAGCAGATAATACAACTGTAAACTTCGATAAAGGAAATGACAAAGTAGCTTTAGTTCCAAGTACATTAACATTAGTGAACGCTGATGGAGCAAAAGTTACAAGTGTAACAGTTCCAAACGAAGGAACATATGAATTAAATAATGGCGTGATTACATTTACACCATTACCAACCTTCCATGGAAAAGCTTCAGGAGTAAGTGTTCAAGCTGAAGATGTGAATGGTAAAGTAGCAAAAACTACTTATACACCTACAGTGACTGAAGTAAGACCAGTTGGAACAGATGCAGGTTCAGAAGGAATCCAAGGTGCACCACAATCAGGAACACCAAGCTTCAAGTCAGGAAATGAAAATATTCCGATGACAGTAAGTGCAACAAATCCTGCTAAATTAGTAGATCCAGCTAATAACCAACCAATTGAAGCAACAGAAATTGATGCTAAAAATGCAAGTGGAGAAAAAGTTGGTAAGTACACAATTAATCCTGCAACAGGAGAAGTTACATTTACTCCAGAACCAGGATTCTCAGGAACACCAGTACCAGCAACAGTACAAGCAAAAGATGGTAATGGAACACCAACTACAGCAACTTATACACCAGTTGTAAAAGCTGCAGTACCATCAGGTGATAATCAAGTAACAACAGGAATCCAAGGTGCTGTACAAACATCAACACCAGTATTTACACCAGGTAAAAACACTGTAAACAATCAAGAAGTATCAGTACCATTTGAAGCAACAAGCAAAGCGAAACTAATCGATCCAAGTAAGACTGGAGACGAAAGAGAAGTAACAACGCTTGTAGTAGAAAACCAAGGAACATATACAATTGATGACAATGGTCTTGTAACGTTCACACCACTTCCAACATTCAAAGGGGAAGCGACAGCAGTATCTATCGTTCGTAAAGATAAGAATGGAACAGCTGCAACAGCAACTTACAAACCAAGTGTTGTAGGAGTAACACCAAGCGCAACAGCAGCAACAACTACGAAAGTACAAGGATCACCTCAAGAATCAGAAGTAACCTTCACACCAGGTAAAGCAACAATAGGAACTGAAGAAAAATCAGTACCAATGGATCCAACAGCATACAAACTATTAGGTGGACAAGAAGGAAAAACACCATTAGATACAGTTCCAGCAATGTCAGAAGATGGAACAAAAGAAGTAGGTACTTATACAATTAAAGTAGTTGAAGGAAAACCAGTTGTAACATTTACACCGACAGATAAGACTTATGCTGGAAAACTAAAACCAGTAACCGTTCAAGGTAAAGATACAAACGGAACAGAAGCGACTACAACGTATACACCAGTGATTACACCAATCGTACCAACATCTGAAAATGGAACTTCAGAAGGACCACAAGGTGTTGAACAAACAGGAAGTGTAACATTCAAACCAGGTAAAGAACCAGGAACAGAAAATACACCTGTAGCGATTGATAAAACTAAGATGACTCTATTAGGAACTGATGGAACAACACCAGTAGAATCATTAGAAGTAAGTAAAGATGGTAAAGTAATTGGTACTTACACACTAGTTAAGGATTCAAGTGGCGTACCAACTGGAGAAGTGAAATTCACTCCAACAGATAAGTCATTTGTAGGAGAAGTTCCAGCAGCAACAGTACAAGTAAAAGATGCGAATGGAACACCAGCAAAAGCAACTTACACACCAACATTTACAGAAGTAAATCCAACAGGTAAGGATTCAGCAACTACAGGATTACAAGGATTTGCTCAAAAATCTCCAATCGTCTTCAATCAAAAAGATGAAGAAGATAAAACAACTGTTAACTTTGACACTGGTCACGAAAAAGTAACATTTAAACAAGATACTTTAACATTAGTGAATGCAGCTGGAGATAAAGTGACAACAGTTACTGTACCAGATGTTGGAACTTATGAATTAAAAGATGGTGTGATTACATTTACACCGTTGAAAACATTCAAAGGGAAACCTGAAGGTGTAACAGTACAAATTGAAGATGCTAATGGTAAAGTTGTTAAGCAAAAATATGTACCTAATGTAGTAGAAGTTCTTCCAACTGGTAAAGATACAACATCAACAGGACTTCAAGGAAAAGTACAAACAGGAAAACCAGAATTCACACCAGGTTCTCCAGAAGTGCCAATGAACGATGAAGTAGCGGCAACATTTGAAGACGGAAATGTAACTAAGACAGTAGATAAAGTAGGAACATACACAGTAGCAAAAGATGGAACAGTAACATTCACACCGGACAAAGCGTTCAGTGGAGAAGCACCAGAAGTAACGGTTAAACGTGTTGACAAAAATGGAACATCAGTAACAGCCAAGTACAAACCTACAGTTACAAAAGTAACACCAACAGGAAAAGATACAACATCCACAGGACTTCAAGGAAAAGTACAAACAGGAACACCGGTGTTCACACCAGGTTCTCCAGAAGTACCAATGGACGATGAAGTACCAGCGACATTTGAAGATGGAAACATCACGAAGACTGTAGACAAAGTCGGAACATACACAGTAGCAAAAGATGGAACAGTAACATTCACACCAAACAAAGACTTCTCAGGCGAAGCGCCAGAAGTAACGGTTAAACGTGTAGATAAGAATGGAACATCCGTAACAGCGAAGTACAAACCAACAGTTACAAAAGTAACACCAACAGGAAAAGATACAACATCCACAGGACTTCAAGGGAAAGTACAAACAGGAAAACCTGAATTCACACCAGGTTCTCCAGAAGTACCAATGGATGATGAGTCACCAGCAACATTCGAAGATGGAAACATCACGAAGACTGTAGACAAAGTCGGAACATACACAGTAGCAAAAGATGGAACAGTAACATTCAC
>NZ_CAMHZX010000011.1:0-7583 GCF_946190285.1 Streptococcus mitis
TCAGCGTCGACTAGTGCGGTAGCATCAACGTCAGCAAGCACAAGCGCTGTAGCGTCTACGTCAGCCTCAACAAGCGCTGTAGCGTCTACGTCAGCGTCGACTAGTGCGGTAGCGTCTACCTCAGCGTCGACTAGTGCCGTAGCATCTACGTCAGCGTCAACAAGTGCAGTAGCCTCTGAAAGTTCTTCAACGTCAAGCTCGATGGTAGAATCAAATGTTGATTATTCGACTTCATATTCCGGATCGACAGCTAAGTCAAGACAGCAATTGCCAAATACAGGTACAGAAGTATCCAAAACATCTGCACTTCTAGGAGCTTTAGCCGCTGTAACTGGGCTAGGTTTGTTTGCAAAACGTCGCAAACGTGATGATGAAGAAGAAATGTAAACAATCTTTCTGTAGCAGATCTATCTGCGGATAGATGATTGAAAAGTGTGTGGAACCGAAGTTTCGCTATAAGAAAAAGTGAACAAAACTAGTTTTCTGTAAATCAGAATTCGGTTTAGTTCACTTTTTGTTTTATCTATTCAATTTTCAAAATTAATGTATAGTGGATTGAATCTAGAATAGTACACTACGTCTGCTAAAATATGTCTAGAAATTAATTTGCCTTTCTTAATAAGTTTGTTCATATTTTATTTCAATCCACTATAAAATAGCACTCTGTTTAGTTGCTGTCAGTCTATTCATGAAGTCTTCTAGTGAAACTTCGCGACTTTTATAGCTATTGCTGTATTCTATTTTTCCTAGTATATGCCTAGTATATAAATAAGAGTTATGATTTTTTGATTTTGGAGAAGTATAAATCGAAAGAAAGATTCTAGATATTAAGTTGTATTTAGAGTTTGAATTCGGCTTATGCGCTGTCAGAGTGTGTCTAAGTGAATGGGAATCCTACAATCCCAATAATGAAAATCGAATATCTCATCCTTGCTTTAAAGGTAACTAAGGTTGCTATTTTTCAGCTATGTATGGTTCATCTATTCAATAAGAATATACAAATATCTTAGCGATAATGATATGACAATAAAATTAATTTTCTAGATTATGTATTTTCGAAAAAGCATTTGCACAAAATAAAATATAGTTAATATAATATAAAAATATACCTTAAACAAAATACTTATAAAATAAACTATTTTATAAAAATCGTTAGGAAATCGCATCCAACATCTTGTAACAGAAATTTAATATTCAGAAATTTAGAAACATAAAAACTCTTAAAATTTGGACTCTACCCTTTTGAAAACGTTTAAAATTTTCATTTTTCTGATATTTATAAAAAGTGGTATATTCGCCTATAATATCCATATGGAATACTTTTTTTTTTTTTAGGTAAAAATGTTTTGAAAGTTATTGAATTAATTGCATTTGAAGTGTATAATATAAATTGGTATTTTATTGATAAATTTACATAAATATAATCGGAAAGGAATCTAAAAAATGTTTTTTAGACGCCAAGAAGGTAAGTATAGAGAGACGGATCGTGTGACCCGTTTTAAGTTGATCAAGTCAGGTAAGCATTGGTTGCGTGCCTCGACCTCTCAATTTGGACTCTTTAAAGTCTTACGTGGTGGTGTAGATGCTGCTCAGGTAACAACTGAAATGATCGAAGAGCAATCAGCAAATACACTGACTGGATTGGATATTCTGAAAGGGATAGCCGCAGCAGGGACGGTGCTCGGAGGAGCAGTTGCAACTCAAACAACTGTCTATGCCCATGACGCCCTTGAAAAGACAGTAGAGGCCAAAGAAACACTTGCAAATACAGATACAGTAACTTTGGGAACAGTAAAAGATCAGGAGGGAGTTCAAGCCGACAGCTTATCAGTTTCTGTTAGCCAAAGCCAGTCCTTGTCTGAGGAAGCTTCAAAGAATGCAAGTAAACATCTTTCAGAAAGTGAAAGCCAATCAGTAAGTACTTCAACAAGTGCTTCTGTATCAGCAAGTACATCTGCTTCTGAAAGTGCAAGTGCAAGTACAAGTGCATCTGAGTCAGCTTCAACAAGTGCTTCTCAATCACAAACTGGAGCAACTTCTGAACTTGCAAAACCAGCAACATCGGAGACGGCTTCAAACAAAGAGACATCTGTTCGTAAGGAAGATGCAGCTAACTCAACAGCTGATGCGGTTCTTTCAAAAGTTATCACTGAAAGCCTCGCATCTCTACAAGCAGTTGAAACTCGTTTGAGCCAAATCACATCAACGACTTCAAGTTTGGTGGATACAACGACAACAGTTGCCGTAGCGACTACAGTATCTGCTGAGAGCAACAAGAAAACTCAAGAAGATCGCAAACGTCTATCTAAAATCTCAGCGACTATGGGGGAATACCTCGCTAAGTCTATCGGTCTGCCAAATACAGAAGCAGCAGTTGCTAAGGTGAATGCTGCTGTAACAGCTATCGAAGAAGCACTGAAAACTCCAAATGCTGACTTGACAGATGTTATTAAGCAAGCTACATCTGCGCAAAACTCAATCGTTAACGCTGTTCTCCGCTCCCATAACGGGAAACGTAGTGGGCTAAATGGTAGACAGATGGAGCGAGGAGTTAGCTTTAGGGAGGTAGCGCCTGAGAATAGAAATCCAACATTTTTAACAGCCTCTGTTGGATATGTTGTCTCTGAAGGGGAAGCAACAGCAGCTAATTCCAAGGCGAATATTTATAAAACAGGGACTTATCTTTATGCTACGGAAGGAAGAACAGGAAATGGAATAGCTCCAGGACCTGCTAATACTGCGTCACGTGTTTTGGTTCAAAATGTCGGTGACCAAGTTTTGATGACAGCAAGCCGTACTGGACGCACAACTCAATGGGAAGTTACCTTTAATAGAGGTGGAGATCCTCATGACAATCCTTACTTTTACTTTACTGTTCCAAAAGGTCACAGAATTACCCATATGGAAGTGTGGCAAAAGGACCGAGCAGAAACGGGTTGGAACCTTTTGGGAAGCAGCAATGGAGATAACGCTTTTACGCATAATAAGAAAAGTGGAGATTTAAGAGCTGCCGTCGGAAACGCACATAATAACCAAGGTGGTTCTTACTATGATAATGTGGCTGGTGTCGGTCCTGGCGGGGTTGGTAGAGGCTCTCTTACTAGCTTGAGAGACTTTGCTTTTAATAATCCAGAAGCATATTATCAGACAGATAAAATATCAGATGAAACTAAAAAAGCTGGAGACTTTGCTTTTACTTCTATTGAAAATGCGACAGCGAATGTATACGCTCTTAATCCTAGAGGTTCAGCTCGTTTAGAAGGGTATAAAATCAAATATACGACAGATAGTCCAGAAGATACCAATGATTTTTATATGGCTGGTTTCCGTTCTTTGGAAAATTCACGTCATAGAAATTACCTACAAATGAATGGTTCTCCAGACCGCTATTGGTTGGAGTTGAAGAAAAATGTTCCTTCTACGTTTTTGAAGTATGGTGGATTAAACGAATTAACTTCGGGTAGCGTTAGCAAGATTGCTGATGTTTATGATAAAGTAACAGGTAAGAAGACACCAGCTCCTAATGGAACTGTTACTTATGCAATTAGAGGAAAAAATTATAGCAGTAATGAACTAGGGGGAGCAAATAGTCGAGATATTCCTTTTGATAAAGGTGTTAATGAGCTAATTGTTAAGACTTCGAATGCGGGTTCCTATACTCTTCCGTTTCGAATTGTTACACAGGCTGATGTCTATGAGCCTGTTATCAATCAAACTTTAGCTGCTAAACAAATTTCCAAAGGGCAACAGATTGACCCAGCATCTATTATTCAGAAAATTGATGATAAGTCAAACACAATTTCAGGTTTCGCTTTTCCTGATGATAGAGATACCTATAACGATCAAATTGATAGAACTCCAAGGCCGAGTCCATTTGTTCACAATCCTAATGTTCTTCCAAATACAAACCAAGTCTCATCGAATGTGCAAGGTACAGACAAACAGAAGGCGTTAAATGTTAAGAATGTTGAATGGGTTGGTGGTAGTAATCAAATTGGTTCGGGTATAGGAGAAAATATGGCTGTGAAAGCCATGTTAAATGGTAAGGAAGTTTACTTGTCTGTTCCCCCTACTATAGAAGTGTCTAGACTAGGTTCTGCTTTGACGGAGCAAGATAAACTAGATGTTCTCGCCCATAATGGTTTACAAGGAAAAGCACAAATTACTGGAACTAAAATAGGACTAAGTAAGCAACTTAAGACTATTTATAAAGATGATGAGGGTGGCGATTCTGTCGATGTTTCAGAAGTTTTCTTTGAAAATGTTGCTAAGTCTACAGCAACAAAACCAAATGTTGATCCTAAAAATGATGGTAGTGTGGTTGTTCGTCCTGAAGCGAACAATGATAAGATAAATATATCTTATACACCGACAACTGCTAACACTACTACTCACATTACGATTAAAAAATCTGGAACTACGTGGGAAAATAGTGATCCTCTTCCAGCTGGGGTGACTTTAGATAAATCGAATGGTAATCTGACTATCTCTGAGGAAGCTGTTAAAGATAAAACGGATGTCACAGCTACGTCTTATAACTTTAACTCAGATGGAGCTACAACCACTGCTACTGCGAAGGCACCGTATCAAGCCAAAACAGATCGTTTTTATGCCGTGGAAGGTGAGGATAAGAATCAACTCAACGCTCGTGACTTTGTTGTAGATGGTGATGGTCGAGCACTACCTCAAGGGACAAGTGTTAAGTGGAAAGATAGCAGCCTAGATTTATCAACTCCTGGTCAGAAAAAAGCAACCTTGCTCGTTACTAAAGGAAGCGAGACTAAGGAAGTTGAGTATAGCTATACTGTCTTAGGAAAAGTAAAGCCTTGGGAACGAAACGGAGAAACGGGTAAATTCTATGCCTTTAAAGCTGATAGAGGTAAAGATGGAATTGTCGGGGGAAGTTATGCTAATAATATTGGAGGTAATTCAAGACTATATACAAATATTGACACTCTTTCAGATGTGGCAAGTTTTAAATATGAGTATAAATTAAACAATTCTCAAAGTGCACCATTAACCACAAAAGATGGCTCTCCTGCCTTTAGTAGTGTGTGGCATACAACAGTTGAGAGTGATACAGATAATCAACCTACAACTCACCATACGACTTATAAGATTATTGCAACATATCGACAAGGACGTTTTGGAACAGCGTCAGCTAGTGATCCTGCCTTAACAAGTTCAGCGACTTTTGACTATACAGTAGCGGATCCGCAACCTAAACAAGATATTTCAACTACAGTTGGAAATATAGAATCCCTCAAGAGTGTTATTGATAATCCAAAAACTGCTCTTGAAAATGCTAATCCAAATGTAGCCTTTCCTGTTGGTTCGGATTATAACTGGGTATCAACACCGGATGCCACTACAGTAGCTAATCCGGGAATATATGTAAAAGAGGTCAAACTGACTCTTCCAGAAAGTACCACTAATCCAGGACAAAATGCTGGAAGAAATAGTAAAAATGTTTCAGTTCCTATTAAAGTCAAACCTAATCCACCACAAATCTCAGCAGATCAGGTAACGAAAACAGGTGGTCTTCCAAATAAAGGAATTACCGTTACAAACGCTTTACCAGGTGCGGCAGTTACTTTAACAATCAATAATAGACAACTTCCGTCTAAAACAGCAGATAGCAGTGGAAGCGTGACATTTACTGCAGATGAATTAGCAGACAGTAACGGTCTTCTTCAAACAGGTACAGTGACTGTTAAACAAAGTAAGGAATTCCCAAACCCTGTAACCAATCGTAATGAAACGTTGGAATCAGATGTAAGACGTGTTGAAATCAGCAAGGAAACTGAAAAACCAAATGTAGAAGTTGTTCTGCAAGTTAAAGATAAGAATAATAAATGGGTTGATCGACCTAAGACAGCTGTTCGTGCCGATGAAAGAGATGAAAAAGGACGTTCTGCTCAAGGATATGAACTTTACGCTGGGGATGAATATCGCTTTGTTGTGAAAGTTACGGATAACAGTGGTAAGGTTCGTAGTCTAGAAGTATGGGATGGCCTTACTGTCCGAACTAACATGACAGAAACGACTCATAATTCTAATGGAACGATTACAAATATTACTGGAACTCCGACAACGGCTACCACTAAAGATCCAGCTACGTTGACAATTAACGGCACCTACAATGCAGGTCAACGATATGAAGCAAGAAATGTTTGGTCACGTCAGATTCGAACAAAAGACTTTTCTGAAAATACGAATAATGACACTACATTTAAGCTTGTTCAAGGGAAATTAAGTGAAAAATTCCCAGGTGAGAAGCCAAAAACTGCGGTTCAAGTAAGTAATACGACTACTTTGTCTGAAGATGATAAACAAAAGATTCTTGAAGCGGTAAAAGCATCAAATCCGCAAGATGCAAACCGTATACAAGCCTATGGAATATCAAGTGATGGTACTGTGACCATTACTTATAAAGATGGTACAACGAATACAGTAAAACCAGACTTATCTGACTCGGACTATAGATCGAAATCAGCGTCAACAAGTGCCGTAGCGTCTACCTCAGCGTCAACAAGTGCCGTAGCATCTACCTCAGCCAGCACAAGCGTAGTAGCGTCTACCTCAGCCTCAACAAGTACTGTAGCGTCTACCTCAGCGTCAACAAGTGCCGTAGCGTCTACCTCAGCGTCAACAAGTGCGGTAGCGTCTACCTCGGCGTCAACAAGTGCCGTAGCGTCTACCTCAGCGTCAACAAGTGCGGTAGCGTCTACCTCAGCGTCGACTAGTGCCGTAGCGTCTACCTCAGCGTCGACTAGTGCCGTAGCGTCTACCTCAGCGTCAACAAGTGCGGTAGCGTCTACCTCAGCAAGCACAAGCGCTGTAGCGTCTACGTCAGCGTCGACTAGTGCCGTAGCATCTACCTCAGCCTCAACAAGCGCTGTAGCCTCAACGTCAGCCAGCACAAGTGCGGTAGCGTCTACTTCAGCATCTACAAGCGCGGTAGCATCAACGTCAGCGTCAACAAGCGCCGTAGCCTCTACCTCAGCGTCAACAAGTGCGGTAGCGTCTACGTCAGCCTCAACAAGTGCAGTAGCGTCTACGTCAGCGTCGACTAGTGCCGTAGCGTCTACCTCAGCGTCGACTAGTGCGGTAGCGTCTACGTCAGCGTCGACTAGTGCCGTAGCATCAACGTCAGCAAGCACAAGTGCAGTAGCGTCTACGTCAGCGTCAACAAGCACCGTAGCGTCTACGTCAGCCAGCACCAGTGCGGTAGCGTCTACGTCAGCGTCAACAAGTGCGGTAGCGTCTACGTCAGCGTCAACAAGCGCTGTAGCCTCAACGTCAGCCAGCACAAGTGCGGTAGCGTCTACGTCAGCGTCAACAAGTGCGGTAGCGTCTACGTCAGCGTCAACAAGTGCGGTAGCGTCTACTTCAGCCAGCACAAGTGCAGTAGCGTCTACCTCAGCTTCAACAAGTGCAGTAGCCTCTACTTCAGCCAGCACAAGCGCCGTAGCGTCTACCTCAGCGTCAACAAGCGCTGTAGCCTCTACCTCAGCATCTACTAGCGCCGTAGCGTCTACCTCAGCGTCAACAAGTGCGGTAGCCTCAACGTCAGCATCAAC
>NZ_CAMHZX010000012.1:0-6597 GCF_946190285.1 Streptococcus mitis
GCTGACGTAGACGCTACAGCGCTTGTGCTGGCTGAGGTAGACGCTACGGCGCTTGTTGAAGCTGAGGTAGACGCTACCGCACTTGTGCTTGCTGAGGTAGACGCTACAGCACTTGTTGACGCTGACGTAGACGCTACGGCGCTTGTGCTGGCTGAGGTAGAGGCTACTGCACTAGTCGACGCTGACGTAGACGCTACCGCACTTGTGCTGGCTGAGGTAGACGCTACCGCACTTGTGCTGGCTGAGGTAGATGCTACGGCGCTTGTTGATGCTGAGGTAGACGCTACTGCACTTGTGCTGGCTGAGGTAGACGCTACTGCACTTGTTGACGCTGAAGTAGACGCTACAGCACTTGTTGACGCTGAGGTAGACGCTACCGCACTAGTCGACGCTGAGGTAGACGCTACGGCACTTGTAGATGCTGACGTTGATGCTACTGCGCTTGTTGACGCTGAGGTAGAGGCTACCGCACTTGTTGATGCTGACGTTGATGCTACTGCGCTTGTTGACGCTGAGGTAGACGCTACCGCACTTGTTGACGCTGAGGTAGACGCTACGGCACTTGTGCTTGCTGAAGTAGACGCTACAGCGCTTGTCGATGCTGAGGTAGAGGCTACTGCACTTGTTGAGGCTGACGTAGACGCTACAGCGCTTGTTGATGCTGAAGCTGAGGCACTTGCACTTCTAGAATCCGAATCAGATAATGTTGGTTTGAATATGTCCGTAGTGTTATCGTCGTATGTCACTATAACATTTCCATTATCATCAACAGCATAAGATTTGACTTGTTTAGCATTCTTATTCGCTTCTTTAATTTCTTTAAGAATCTTCGCTCGATCTTGCTCCGTAGGATTTGTTACATTTGTTACTTGAATAACTGCAGGTGAATTCGGCGTATATTTCTCACTCAATGGTGCTTGTCGGATAATATACTTCTCAACTCTTGTATTGCCAGAGAGATCTCTGACTCGAGCAAACCGTGTCCAAGTATTTGGTGATGTAGCATCATTATCAGGAGTTGGAGTCCTAGTATAATCTGTTCTCGGATTAAAGACTTGATTAGCATTATAAATTCCATCTGTCGTCAACTGATGAGTATACGGTTTTGCGAGAGATGCTTCCACTGGATCGTTTGTTTTTTGGTTAGCTATTCCTCCTGTAGCAAAATCATCAACAATCTTTGTAGTGACCCACTGTGTTTGCTCATTTGTCTCATTGTTCCAAGCTTCAATATTTTTAACTTTCCCACTATTATCTGACGTTTCGACCATAACACGGAATTTATCTCCTGGATAAACCTTGTAAACCTTATCAGAATTGTTCGGGAATCTAGGTGCTTCTACCCAAGAATTTGTTTCTTTATTAAAAATCTCAACCTTAACAGTAACATTAGGTTTCTCAGTTTCCGCTGTAATAGTCTTAGTAGTTGTGGCAGAAGTAAGGGTCTCTGTTCCTCCAGCAGGAGTCGTTACAACTTTCTCTTGTTTAACCGTTACATCGCCTGTAGGCAACAAGCCATTATTGGTATCAGTAGCCCGTTTCAAATCAGACGGTTCAAATGTCACACTTGTTCCAGTAGATTGTTTAGTAAAGGTTTGGGTACCAATCGTTAAAGTGACTGTAGCTCCTGGTGTTACGTTATTTACTACGATTTGACGATTTGGCAAGCCACCCTTTTCATTCACAGAATCATCTGCTATTTCAGGTGCTTGTGGATTTACTTTCACAGTAACAGGGACATTTTGTTTAACTCTAACACCCGTTGAATCTGCAGGTAACTCTACCTCCACTTGTTTGGTAAAGGTTCCAACTGTCGTAAGTGACGGAGCACCATCAACCCACTTGTAATTAGTATTTGTCGCGTTAAAATCCGGACTTCCTGTTACTCTTGTAACAGCTTCTTTAGGGTTTGCTACAGCTTGTTTATAACCAGCTTCATCAGTCTTATTCTGTGTAAAAATATAAGAACGGTCTGATTCAAATTTATAAACATCATGAACAACATCAACTGTTTTACTTAGTTTAGTAGTATCCCCTGCACCTGTACGACCAACAGGATAAGTAAAGGTGACTTGGTAGTTGTTTCGACCTGTTTCTGCTGTACTAATCGGTGAATTTGCTACAGGCTGGCCATTTTTTCTCCAAGTTTGACTAGCTCCACTTGGGTAGGCATCACTTCCTTCTTTATTCACATAATCATGCCATAAGGTGCCGTTATGAGGATTTGTACCTTGAATATCATTCACAGGTCCTTTAGGGGCAATCGTAGCCATAACCTTATAGTTGACCGTTACATCATCGGTTGAACCATCCGAATACGTAACACGCGCAACAGCACTCTTTGTTCCAGTAGTCGAATTGTTAATCGTATTCGTCCAGGCCACCGTTGCTCCTGCAGGCAGAGATTTCCCACCTTCAAGTTGAACAAAGTTAGCTGCATTTCCCAAATCCGCTGCCGTTTCGCCTGCATAAGTATAAATGGTATCTACTTTAGCTACGGCATTATACTTATCCGTTTGATCCTTGACAACAAACTTGATATAACCTTCGTTATTATCAGTACTATTTGATGTATTCTGGTTATCCGCAGCTACAAGTTTACGTTCAGTAATTGCTCCTTTTTGCAGGCTTTTATTTAGGGTACCTGTCAAGGTAATCGTAGCATTAGCTTGGTTTGTAGTTGAAGTAATGGTATTAGAACGAGTGACACCTGTGAAACCGCCATAGTTAGCTGCAGCTCCATTACCAGCGCCATCATCGCTTCCATTAGTTCTAGTAAGCTTCAATGAATTGATTTTTCCAGAGTCATCCGTCGCTTTTAGGGTAATATTAACCGGTTCGTTGCGATATAGATAGATTTCTTTCGTTGCCGGATTGTCGTAAGGAATGACTAACTTAGGACGTTCATTGACTGTTACAGATGGTGGAATCGGTTCGCTACGTGTACCATCTTTATAAACAATAGTCGCTTCACCATTATCTTTTACTTCAATTGTATTAATACGGTATGCGTCTTTATCATTTTTAGCATAGATAGCAGCCGTTACAGCATCCTTCTCAGGACCTGTGAGACTATTCTTATTTACTACAGGAGTAAACTCAGGATTTTTTATTGTATATTCTGGTTCATGCTTGTAACGCTCATTCAAAGCACGTTGCTTGATAAAGAAGTTCCCTTTATTTGCATCCCCAGCTTGAGTATAGTTACCAGCCTTATCTGTTGCGACAGCATTTCTACGCCAGTGATTTGTATCTGTATATTCTAAATCTTCTTTTAATTTAACTTCTTCTGCAGTTATACGAGCAGGATTAGATGTCGTCGCAACGATTTCGCCATTAGGGTCTGACAGGGAAGTAACCCTCTTTGATGAACCATATTTAGGATCCATAAAGAAATTGTTAGCCAAGTCCGAAGCCGGACGATTTCCATCAGATTCTGGAACAAGTTTAAATTCTCTCAATTTGCCCTTGTTATCCGTCGCAGTCATATTGATATCAAAAGTATCACCAGCATAAACGTAGTAATAATTATTACCGTCACTACCTTTTTCTGGAGCAATAACTTTCCTATTTTCCCCATCTCTCCGAATCACTGATACAGAAACATCAGGAATTTCTTTTTCCTTCTCTAAAGAAGCATTGACGACACTAGTAGAACCGTCACGATAAGTAACCGTGATTGTCCCATCTGTTGCAACGTCAATTTTAGATTTGGTGCCAGGGTAAGACAGCGTAAAGCTACCATCTGGATTAGTCGTTTTACTTGCTTTAGAAATATCTGGAGCAAGATCTCCATTTTTGGATAAATCCTTTAAATTCGATTGTTTTCCAACAAAATTATCATAAACTTCCTTAACTTCATCTGGTGTCAAATGGTCCAGATCAGAAACCTGAACAGTATCGCCACTTTGGATATCATGGCGCTCGTTGAAACCTTTGATATAGTAACCAACATTTTCAGCAGCTTGCTTTCTAACAACATCCTCTGTAGCAAAGCGATAAATGTAAGTTTTTCCAACTTCTGCAGAAGCGTTATCCCCACCAATTATCCCTCGTAATTTAGTATTAACTTGTTTAGCTCCTAATCCCTCATCATTTCGAGGTCCTAAGTACTCTATACCTGGGATAACATTCCTATTCTCTATATTAAACTTCTTGATGGGCATTTTCCCATCCCAAATTGCAGATATCGTATCATCAATAACATCTCCATTGAAAACTTCTTTGTATATGTTTGCTATTTGAAATCGAAGTTTTGACCCTTGACTAGTACTAGTAACCTGCTGTCTATAACCAGTTGAAAAACTTATAGGTTGCACGCTAGTATAGTTCCCTGGTGTATTTCCATATACAGGGGCAGAGCTTGTTTGAGCCTGAATCTTAGCCGTAGCTGTTGGCACTGTTTTATCATATTTAACTACGACTTTAATTTCACCATTTAGATCACGTTCAGCTCCATGGCGATAACTGTAGACAGCTTCTGAACCATTCGAAACTGTCTTATCCATATTGTAGATATCTTTATAAGTGACACTTTGAACATGCCCACCCTTACCAACTTCAATTTTAACACCGAGATAAGTCAATGGAGATCGAGTATCCACTATCATTTTATAGGTAGCGATACCCGTTGCTTTATCAAAGTCAATGTGAGGTTGACTAAGTGTGATACGTTCATCCCCTTGACTAGTTCCCCAACTCGCACGAAGAGAAGCATCACGTAACATAGCTTTCCCATTACGAGCATCACGTGCACCTGAATTGGCTCTCAAAACGGCATTGGCAATGGAATTACGAGCTAAAGTAGCTTTTTGCACCACTGCTGTCAAATCACTAGTTGGATCAGCCAAGGCTTTTTCAATCTCAGTTACCGCAGCATTGACTTTAGTGATAGCCGAGTCAGCATTTGGTAAACCGACAGCTTTAGCTAGGTACTCACCTATCTCAGCTGAAAGTTTTGTCAGTTTCTTCCGATTTTCATCTTGTTGCTTAGCTGAAACTTTTGCTGTTGCAATAGCACCTGCAGTAACTCCTACGATACTAGTCGTGGTAGAAGTTGATTGAGCAGCGCTCGCACTAATCTTCCCATCAATTTCAGTCGCCTTTAGTAGAGCAGAATCGATTTTAAGGCCAGTTGATTCTTTTGACACAGAAGACTCTTGCTCAGTTGCTGTCGCAGAAGTGCTCTGTTCAACTGATAGACTTGACACTGTAGAAAAGCTACCCGGCTCACTTGTCGATTGACTGATACTAGTAGAGCTGCTGACAGAGGCACTTGTCGAAGCGCTATTGGATGTACTTTCTGAGGCACTTAGAGAAGTGCTCGTCGAAGCACTGGCTGACGAGCTCTTAGATACAGATTCTGACATCGAAGTGCTTTCACTCATAGAAGTAGACAAGCTAGCAGAATTCTCTGAATTATTTACAGATGTCGTACCCAAAACTACTGTATCATTTGTAACCAAAAGATCTGGATTTTCCAGTGTTTTTTCCACGGCTACTGTTTCATTTGCAAACACTTTTGTTTGAGTAACAACACTACCACCTAAAACAGCCCCTGTTGCAGCAAGTCCCTTGATAATATCCAGACCTGTAATAGAAGGATTCACTTTATCCTCTACTACTTCTGTCATGACTTGAGTCGTGTCTACACCACCACGCAAGACCTTGAACAAACCAAAAAGTGAGGTTGAAGCTCGCAACCAATGTTTTCCTGATTTGATTAACTTATACCGCGTCACTCGGTCGGTTTCTCTATACTCACCTTTTTGACGTCTAAAAAACATGCTCTACCCTTTCATTACATACCAAAAGTGGACAATCCACCCAATTTTAATCATACTTTAATAGTATACTAAAAATGCAAACGATAGTCAATCATCTTAATATATTTTTATATAATACAATACTTCGAACTAACTTGGATGGATTTCCCTAAATTATCCTTCTATATTACAATCATGAAATATCCTAAAACAAAATTCAACCCAATTTTTATACTTTCTTTCTCTATATTCAAACTATAAAAATAAAACTATAACAATAGTCATAACGTCAACAAATTCACTTTTTTATAATTGTTATGTTGTGATATTTTAAAATCAAAAAAGCTGTGAACCATGACATTCACAGCAGTTCCAATTTTTAAACTACTACACGGAGTTTTTCAAATCGAGTCTATTTGCAAACGGAGTTAGTAAAACAGTTACCGCTTCCTTACCATTACGACGGAAAAATCCACGAATCAATATCATTCGCAGACTTTTACTAGCGAAGTGTTTAGGTAGACCGCCATAGCGGTTACCTATTATTAGATTACGACACTGAGTTTTGGAAATCGATTCCATTTGTAAAACTCAGTCAGTGAGGCAAGCAGGTAGGCCACTCTCTACCCGTCACGACATAAAGTTTTACGAATCGATCATATTCGTAAAACTTTACTAGTGGAGCGCCCAGTCAAGTTCCATAGAAACTTGGCGTTAGTTACTTAGATTGTTACACAATCAAATACATTTACTGAACTACGACACGGAGTTTGGCAAATCGATTTCATTTGCCAAACGTAGTTAGTAAGGCAGTTAGCTAGTTCGCTTCCTT
>NZ_CAMHZX010000013.1:0-5203 GCF_946190285.1 Streptococcus mitis
GGTCCGTTGGTCAAGGGGTTAAGACACCGCCTTTTCACGGCGGTAACACGGGTTCGAATCCCGTACGGACTATGGTATGTTGTGGTTGAGGCACTTGATGAAAAAAGATTAAAAAAGTTTCAAAAAAGTGTTGACAAGCGAAAGCGACTGTGATATACTAATATAGTTGTCACTTGAGAGAAGTAAGTGACAAAGACCTTTGAAAACTGAACAAGACGAACCAATGTGCAGGGCACTACAACTAAGGTTGTAGTACTGAACAATGAAAAAACAATAAATCTGTCAGTGACAGAAATGAGTGAGAACTCAAACTTTTAATGAGAGTTTGATCCTGGCTCAGGACGAACGCTGGCGGCGTGCCTAATACATGCAAGTAGAACGCTGAAGGAGGAGCTTGCTTCTCTGGATGAGTTGCGAACGGGTGAGTAACGCGTAGGTAACCTGCCTGGTAGCGGGGGATAACTATTGGAAACGATAGCTAATACCGCATAAGAGTAGATGTTGCATGACATTTGCTTAAAAGGTGCAATTGCATCACTACCAGATGGACCTGCGTTGTATTAGCTAGTTGGTGGGGTAACGGCTCACCAAGGCGACGATACATAGCCGACCTGAGAGGGTGATCGGCCACACTGGGACTGAGACACGGCCCAGACTCCTACGGGAGGCAGCAGTAGGGAATCTTCGGCAATGGACGGAAGTCTGACCGAGCAACGCCGCGTGAGTGAAGAAGGTTTTCGGATCGTAAAGCTCTGTTGTAAGAGAAGAACGAGTGTGAGAGTGGAAAGTTCACACTGTGACGGTATCTTACCAGAAAGGGACGGCTAACTACGTGCCAGCAGCCGCGGTAATACGTAGGTCCCGAGCGTTGTCCGGATTTATTGGGCGTAAAGCGAGCGCAGGCGGTTAGATAAGTCTGAAGTTAAAGGCTGTGGCTTAACCATAGTACGCTTTGGAAACTGTTTAACTTGAGTGCAAGAGGGGAGAGTGGAATTCCATGTGTAGCGGTGAAATGCGTAGATATATGGAGGAACACCGGTGGCGAAAGCGGCTCTCTGGCTTGTAACTGACGCTGAGGCTCGAAAGCGTGGGGAGCAAACAGGATTAGATACCCTGGTAGTCCACGCCGTAAACGATGAGTGCTAGGTGTTAGACCCTTTCCGGGGTTTAGTGCCGCAGCTAACGCATTAAGCACTCCGCCTGGGGAGTACGACCGCAAGGTTGAAACTCAAAGGAATTGACGGGGGCCCGCACAAGCGGTGGAGCATGTGGTTTAATTCGAAGCAACGCGAAGAACCTTACCAGGTCTTGACATCCCTCTGACCGCTCTAGAGATAGAGTTTTCCTTCGGGACAGAGGTGACAGGTGGTGCATGGTTGTCGTCAGCTCGTGTCGTGAGATGTTGGGTTAAGTCCCGCAACGAGCGCAACCCCTATTGTTAGTTGCCATCATTCAGTTGGGCACTCTAGCGAGACTGCCGGTAATAAACCGGAGGAAGGTGGGGATGACGTCAAATCATCATGCCCCTTATGACCTGGGCTACACACGTGCTACAATGGCTGGTACAACGAGTCGCAAGCCGGTGACGGCAAGCTAATCTCTTAAAGCCAGTCTCAGTTCGGATTGTAGGCTGCAACTCGCCTACATGAAGTCGGAATCGCTAGTAATCGCGGATCAGCACGCCGCGGTGAATACGTTCCCGGGCCTTGTACACACCGCCCGTCACACCACGAGAGTTTGTAACACCCGAAGTCGGTGAGGTAACCGTAAGGAGCCAGCCGCCTAAGGTGGGATAGATGATTGGGGTGAAGTCGTAACAAGGTAGCCGTATCGGAAGGTGCGGCTGGATCACCTCCTTTCTAAGGATAAGGAACTGCGCATTGGTCTTGTTTAGTCTTGAGAGGTCTTGTGGGGCCTTAGCTCAGCTGGGAGAGCGCCTGCTTTGCACGCAGGAGGTCAGCGGTTCGATCCCGCTAGGCTCCATTGGTGAGAGATCACCAAGTAATGCACATTGAAAATTGAATATCTATATCAAATAGTAACAAGAAAATAAACCGAAAACGCTGTAGTATTAATAAGAGTTTATGACTGAAAGGTCAGAAAAATAAGGTTAAGTTAATAAGGGCGCACGGTGGATGCCTTGGCACTAGGAGCCGAAGAAGGACGTGACAAACGACGATATGCCTTGGGTAGCTGTAAGTAAGCGATGATCCAGGGATTTCCGAATGGGGGAACCCAACAGGTACTACCTGTTACCCGCATCTGTTAAGGATGTGAGGAGGAAGACGCAGTGAACTGAAACATCTAAGTAGCTGCAGGAAGAGAAAGCAAAAGCGATTGCCTTAGTAGCGGCGAGCGAAACGGCAGAAGGGCAAACCGAAGAGTTTACTCTTCGGGGTTGTAGGACTGCAATGTGGACTCAAAGATTATAGAAGAATGATTTGGGAAGATCAGCCAAAGAGAGTAATAGCCTCGTATTTAAAATAGTCTTTGTACCTAGCAGTATCCTGAGTACGGCGGGACACGTGAAATCCCGTCGGAATCTGGGAGGACCATCTCCCAACCCTAAATACTCCCTAGTGACCGATAGTGAACCAGTACCGTGAGGGAAAGGTGAAAAGCACCCCGGGAGGGGAGTGAAATAGAACCTGAAACCGTGTGCCTACAACAAGTTCGAGCCCGTTAATGGGTGAGAGCGTGCCTTTTGTAGAATGAACCGGCGAGTTACGTTATGATGCGAGGTTAAGTTGAAGAGACGGAGCCGTAGGGAAACCGAGTCTGAATAGGGCGCCTTAGTATCATGACGTAGACCCGAAACCATGTGACCTACCCATGAGCAGGTTGAAGGTGCGGTAAGACGCACTGGAGGACCGAACCAGGGCACGTTGAAAAGTGCTTGGATGACTTGTGGGTAGCGGAGAAATTCCAAACGAACTTGGAGATAGCTGGTTCTCTCCGAAATAGCTTTAGGGCTAGCGTCGACATTAGAGATTCTTGGAGGTAGAGCACTGTTTGGGTGAGGGGTCCATCCCGGATTACCAATCTCAGATAAACTCCGAATGCCAATGAATTATGGTCGGCAGTCAGACTGCGAGTGCTAAGATCCGTAGTCGAAAGGGAAACAGCCCAGACCACCAGCTAAGGTCCCAAAATAATTGTTAAGTGGAAAAGGATGTGGGGTTGCACAGACAACTAGGATGTTAGCTTAGAAGCAGCTATTCATTCAAAGAGTGCGTAATAGCTCACTAGTCGAGTGACCCTGCGCCGAAAATGTACCGGGGCTAAAACAATTTACCGAAGCTGTGGATACCTTTATAGGTATGGTAGGAGAGCGTTCTATGTGTGATGAAGGTGTACCGTGAGGAGTGCTGGAACGCATAGAAGTGAGAATGCCGGTATGAGTAGCGAAAGACAGGTGAGAATCCTGTCCACCGTAAGACTAAGGTTTCCAGGGGAAGGCTCGTCCGCCCTGGGTTAGTCGGGACCTAAGGAGAGACCGAAAGGTGTATCCGATGGACAACAGGTTGATATTCCTGTACTAGAGTATGTAGTGATGGAGGGACGCAGTAGGCTAACTAAAGCAGACGATTGGAAGTGTCTGTCTAAGCAGTGAGGTGTGAACTGAGTCAAATGCTTAGTTCTATAACATTGAGCTGTGATGGGGAGCGAAGTTTAGTAGCGAAGTTAGTGACGTCACACTGCCAAGAAAAGCTTCTAGCGTTTAAACATACTCTACCCGTACCGCAAACCGACACAGGTAGTCGAGGCGAGTAGCCTCAGGTGAGCGAGAGAACTCTCGTTAAGGAACTCGGCAAAATGACCCCGTAACTTCGGGAGAAGGGGTGCTGACTTTAAGTCAGCCGCAGTGAATAGGCCCAAGCAACTGTTTATCAAAAACACAGCTCTCTGCTAAATCGTAAGATGATGTATAGGGGGTGACGCCTGCCCGGTGCTGGAAGGTTAAGAGGAGTGCTTAGCGTAAGCGAAGGTATGAATTGAAGCCCCAGTAAACGGCGGCCGTAACTATAACGGTCCTAAGGTAGCGAAATTCCTTGTCGGGTAAGTTCCGACCCGCACGAAAGGCGTAATGATTTGGGCACTGTCTCAACGAGAGACTCGGTGAAATTTTAGTACCTGTGAAGATGCAGGTTACCCGCGACAGGACGGAAAGACCCCATGGAGCTTTACTGCAGTTTGATATTGAGTGTCTGTACCACATGTACAGGATAGGTAGGAGTCTATGAGATCGGGACGCCAGTTTCGAAGGAGACGTTGTTGGGATACTACCCTTGTGTTATGGCCACTCTAACCCGGATAGGTGATCCCTATCGGAGACAGTGTCTGACGGGCAGTTTGACTGGGGCGGTCGCCTCCTAAAAGGTAACGGAGGCGCCCAAAGGTTCCCTCAGAATGGTTGGAAATCATTCGCAGAGTGTAAAGGTATAAGGGAGCTTGACTGCGAGAGCTACAACTCGAGCAGGGACGAAAGTCGGGCTTAGTGATCCGGTGGTTCCGTATGGAAGGGCCATCGCTCAACGGATAAAAGCTACCCTGGGGATAACAGGCTTATCTCCCCCAAGAGTTCACATCGACGGGGAGGTTTGGCACCTCGATGTCGGCTCGTCGCATCCTGGGGCTGTAGTCGGTCCCAAGGGTTGGGCTGTTCGCCCATTAAAGCGGCACGCGAGCTGGGTTCAGAACGTCGTGAGACAGTTCGGTCCCTATCCGTCGCGGGCGTAGGAAATTTGAGAGGATCTGCTCCTAGTACGAGAGGACCAGAGTGGACTTACCGCTGGTGTACCAGTTGTCTTGCCAAAGGCATCGCTGGGTAGCTATGTAGGGAAGGGATAAACGCTGAAAGCATCTAAGTGTGAAACCCACCTCAAGATGAGATTTCCCATGATTTTATATCAGTAAGAGCCCTGAGAGATGATCAGGTAGATAGGTTAGAAGTGGAAGTGTGGCGACACATGAAGCGGACTAATACTAATAGCTCGAGGACTTATCCAAAGTAACTGAGAATATGAAAGCGAACGGTTTTCTTGATTTGAATAGATATTCAATTTTGAGTAGGTATTACTCAGAGTTAAGTGACGATAGCCTAGGAGATACACCTGTACCCATGCCGAACACAGAAGTTAAGCCCTAGAACGCCGGAAGTAGTTGGGGGTTGCCCCCTGTGAGATATGGAAGTCGCTTAGCT
>NZ_CAMHZX010000014.1:0-4639 GCF_946190285.1 Streptococcus mitis
TTCTCAGGCGAAGCGCCAGAAGTAACGGTTAAACGTGTAGATAAGAATGGAACATCCGTAACAGCGAAGTACAAACCTATAGTGGCTAAAGTATTACCAACTGGTGAAAGCTCAGAAACAGAAGGTGCAAAAGGAAAACCACAAACATCGACAGTTGTCTTTGATAAGAAAGATGAAGATAAATCAACAGTAAACTTCAATAAAGGTGATGAAACAGTAGCATTAAATCCATCAACATTAACATTAGTGGATAAAAGTGGAAATCCTTCTACAGAAGTGAAAGTTCCAGGTGAAGGAACCTATACATTAGCGAATAATGTTATAACATTCACACCAGAAAATGACTTTGCTGGTAAAGCTACTGGAGTAACGGTGCAAGTTAAAGATATTAATGGTACATCTATTGAGAAAACTTATACACCTACTGTTCGTGCTGTTACACCAGCACCATCAACTCCAAGCAAGGAAAATGGTTCATCAACAATTTGGAAAGATGGAAACGGTAATAACATTAAATCACCAGAACAAGGTAAGAAAGAACATTCAACAATTGACGGTTATATCTATGAACGTAGTGAAGTAGATAAAGACGGAAATACAGTTCATATCTATCGTAAAGTAAGTTCAGAAACTCCTGTAGTGAATGAAAAAGAAACTTTATACATAGATTCAAACGGTAAGTCTCTTCAACCAGCTAAGAAGGGCCACCATCCGCAAGATAACATTCCAGGATATGAATTTATTCGTACAGAAACAGATGCAAATGGCAATGTACGTCATCTATATCGTAAGATTCAATCTACGATTCCAGTTGAGCCAATTCAACCAACTGCTCCGACTATGCCTGAACAACCAGCACAACCAGAAGTGCCAACTAGTCCAGCGCAACCAGTTCAACCAACAGAAGTGAAAGAAGTTGAAGCTAAACGTGAATTGCCAAATACTGGTACAGAAGACAATGCTAGCCTAGCAGCACTTGGACTTCTCGGAGCATTGAGTGGATTTGGACTTCTTACTAGTAAGAAGAAAGAGGACTAATCAATAGCATTGATGTTCATTGTTTGTAGTGAACAAGAAATCCTTAAAACTGATGAATCATTTGATTCATCAGTTTTTTTGCTCGTTATCAACTGTAGTGGGTTGAGGAAAAACTAAAATTGAGAGAGGACAAATAATAAGTTATAGTGAAAAAATTTCCAGATTAGTGAACTCAAAGGTAGTTCTTAAACTGGAGATTTTATTTTTGATACTTATCCATATGGCTTCATACTTCTATAAAATGTATTTATTATTGTCTAGAAATCATTTCAGTAGATATGACTCATATTTGTTGCTTTCTAATAAACTGTAATTCATGAGACCTTTTACTAGTATCATTTTGTTATTAAAAAGTTTTGTCTCTGAACTCAAATTATTTTTAATTTAATCGATAATATGATATAATGAATAAAATTACATATATAATTATTACGCATTTATATATAAATAAAAAGGAGAAAATAATGTTTAAATTGAATAAGCAAAAGAAAGATCACCGCTTTTTCTGTGGGAATAAGTATGAGAAATATTCTATTAAAAAACTAAAGGTCGGTGCAGCAAGTGTATTGGTTGGGACAGGATTTTTATTCGGTTACAATGTGGATCAAGTAAGCGCTAATGAGCAAAATGCTGAGACTACAGCTATGGTAACATCAAAGGATGGGGATGAACTCCAATCTGCAGATAAATCAAAGGGTACGGCTGAATCAAAACAAGAAAATACTCAAGAAGTAGTTACGGAAACACTAAAACCTGGAACGAAAGATGAAGCAGTTCTAGCAACAAGTCCGCAAGTGGCCGAAACGAAGGAAACTCCTGAAACTAAGGAAGTATCAGAAAATAAAGTAAACAGTGTAGATAAAGAAACTGTCAACTCATCTACGTTGAGAGCTAACTTAGCAGATTTAGAAGCTCAAATTGAACGTATCCGAGGAAATAAAAAACAAGCTTCTCAAATCCAAAATGCTGAAAAACTTGTTGCTGACGCTAGACAATATCTAGAAGCTTTGAATACTACTCAAAAAGAAGTAGATGCTAAAGCTAAAGAAATTAGCTCATTAACTTCTATCTTAAAATCAATTAAAGCTGAAGAAATAGTAAAAGAAAATAAAAATACTGATAGCCGTAATGGTAAAAAGATGGAAGAAGGAGTAGGTTTCAGAGCTGATACAGCTACTGGTACCGGTATCTCAGCAGATGTAAAAGATGCAACAAGTACACCAGCTGCGACAAGAGATGGTTATACTGATAGAGCTACTGCGGAATCACTAACAAAACAAATTACATGGTTAGATTTTGGTGATATTGATAACTGGCAAAATGTAGATAAGGAAGGTGGAAAGATTTACTTAAAAGAAGGTTCAATTTATAAAAAAGAAGTGATTTCAGGATACGTTATTAATATCAAAGTGAAATCATTGAAACCTTTCCAAGCAACAGAAATTTATAGAAAACGTATGGAAGCAGCTAATGCTTCAGAAGAAGAAAAAGCAACTTTCAATCCAAATGCTACAAACCAACATTTTGGCGCAGGCAGTGGACCTTCTAGAGTAACAGCTGACCAACAAGATGGGACATGGTCTGAAGTCCGAAATAATGGAATTGATACAGGAAATAAAAAGACAGCAATTGGAGCAGGTAATTGGTCAAATATTGGGGTACAATTTGAAATTAGCGCAACTTATAAGGGGAAAAACGTTCGCCCTGCAGTTATTATGAATGATTCCGAGAGTGCGAACCATGGAGAAAATATCATTTTAACAACAAATGGTAGCCCGTGGGAGCGAGTGCTAGAATTGAAAAAAGAAAGGTTTGTAGGAGGAACATTTACACCTACACCTTATAAACCAATCAATAATTATAATTTAAGACATGAAGATTATCCGGCAGTAGGAAGTTGGAATAATGCAAATCAGTTATTAGGTGAAATGAGAGGAGGCCTTCTAACGTTAGCTGATGGAACAAAATTTGCTCCAAAATATATGACTAACCCGGATCAAGAAATGGGAGGTCTAGGAACAGGAGTATTTGGTCCTGTTACTTCTTCTGGTGGTTATAGTCTTCCAATATTGATGACGAAAGATGCAACTGAAGTTGGATTGTATATTTTATCATCAGGGATACAAACTGCTATGATGGGTGTGATTCCAATTGATGAAGGAGATGCTCCTGAAAGTTATGGAAAAGCATCTCATACGATTAATACTGTAAATGGTGTAACGGGTGGTGAAGTAAAACAACCATATTTAGGAAGTACACGACCAGATATGGATACAGGCACTACTAAAGATTGGTATGGTGATGATAATGATATCGATGCTGACGAAAGCGTAAATCAATTACTTCCTGAAAACCTTAAAGGAAGTGAAGGAAATATTATTAAAGCTAATATTTCTAAATCTGGGAACTATACATTAAATGTTCAAGCACATACAGGTGGTGCAGAGAAAGCTTACATTCGTTCTTGGATTGACTTTAATAAAAATGGTCAATTTGATGCAGATGAAGCTTCTGAAATAGCTACTATTACAACAGATGGTACTGTAAAATTAAACTTTAAAAATAAGAGATCAGCTGATGTAGAAACGCTACTAGAGGCAGGAGCAAGAGTTCGTATTGCAACTGAAGAATCAGAAATTGAAAATCCTACAGGAACTGCATTTTCTGGGGAAGTAGAAGACTTTATTGCAAAAATTACACATCCACCAAAAGGTGAGAAGAAAACAACTGTTGGGAACACAAAAGAAACTCAACGTGAAGAGATTCACTTCACAGCACAAGGTAAAAATGTATATCTAGAAGATCATCCTAATGCAGAGATTGATACAACTGTTCAACCGACATATATTGATAATAAAACTGGTCAAGAAGTGACATTAGCAAGTGATGGTACTTATACAGTTGAAGGCGAAGGTACTTATAAATTTGCTGTTTCAGATAATGGAAAAGATGTAAAAGTTGAATTTACCCCAGCAGATGGTTTTGTTGGTAAAGCCAATGGTATTACAATTCGTCGTCAAGATACGAATAAAACAACAACAGAGTGGGGTACTCCTGATGCTGCAACTCTTCCAAATGTAAATGATTCATTAAATACAATGGATGGACTATATATTCCAGAAGTTACAGATCCAACTTCAGTAAACGCAACTCCAGTTAATGCTGAAAGTCAAAACATACAAGGTTTACCACAAAAAGGTCAACCGACATTTAACGTAGAAACAGCAAAAGATCCGGTTAAACCATCAGCGAAATATCCAGCAAAACTTGTTGATCCAACGTCAAATACAGTTACAGAGGCAACGACAGTTAATGCATTAGAACAAGGAACGAATAAAGTAATTGGTACATATACAATTGTACCAGAAACTGGAGAAGTAACATTCACTCCAAATAAAGACTTCAAAGGAATTCCATCACCAGCAACTATTTCTGCTGATGTAGAATTAACTCATGACAAGGATGGGAATGTAACGACTAAAACGTTACAAGCTACTTATACACCAACGATTATTCCAGTAACCCCAACAACTGAAAGCTCAACAACAAGTGATGTACAAGGAAAAGTACAAACATCACCAATCAAGTTAGATACAGAAGA
>NZ_CAMHZX010000015.1:0-1045 GCF_946190285.1 Streptococcus mitis
GGTACCGGTGAGTCGAGCAGGTGGTTCCGGCGTGCTCAGCAGGTGGTTCAGGCGGTTCTGGCAGGTGGTATCCGTCTGTTCGGGGTGTGGTTCCAGCATCTCATGAACACGTTTCTGGCACGTCTGAGATGTGGTTCCAGCCGGCCCGACAGGTGTTTCCGCAGTGTCCGCCAAGCGGTTCTGGCGTAGTTGGCAGGTGATTTTGGCATGACCGGCAGGTGGTTCCAGCAAGCCTGGCAGGTGATTCCAAAGTGTTCACCAACTGGTTGTGGCGTAGCCGGCAGGTGATTTTTGCGTGATCGGCAGGTGTTTCTGGCGAGTCGAGCAGGTGGTTCCGGCGTGCTCGGCAGGTGCTTCCGGGGTCATTGGCACGTGGTTCTGGCATATCTGAGAGGTGGTTCCGGCATGCCCGGCAGGTGATTCCGGAGTGTTCGCCAAGTGTTTCCGGTGTAGCCTGCAGGTGATTTTGCATGTCCAGCGGTCGTTCCGGCGGGTCGAGCCGGTGGTTCCGGCGTGTCCGGCAGGTGGTTCCGGTCTGTCCGGCAGGTGGTTCTGTGGTGTCCGGCACGAGGTTCAGTCTGAGAGGCTGTGCCGGCATGCCCCTCACGTGATTCCGGCTTGTCCCCGAAGTGGTGCTGGTGTAGCGGGCAGGTGATTTTGGCGTGTCCGGCAGGTGGTTCAGGCGAGTTGAGCAGGTGTTTGCGACGTGCTCGGCAGGTGCTTCCGGCGTCTCCGGCACGTGTTTCTGGCACATCTGACTGGTGGTTCCGGCATGCCCAAAAGTTGATTCCGGTCTGTCCGGTAGGTGGTTCCGGCGTGCACGGCACGTGGTTCTGGTACGTCTCAGAGGTGGTTGCGTATGCCCAACAGGTGATTCCGGACTGTCCGCCACATGCTTCTGGCACGTCTGAGAGGTGGTTCCAACATGCCCGGCAGGTCATTTCGGAGAGTCGTCCAAGTGGTTCTGGCGTAGCCCGCAGGTGATTTTGGCGTGTCCGGCAGGTGGTTCCACCGAGCTCGGCAGGTGGTTCAGGCATGGCCGTCA
>NZ_CAMHZX010000016.1:0-988 GCF_946190285.1 Streptococcus mitis
TTCCATCTTTAGCTACTGTGTATGTTCCAACTTTTTCTACTGTCTTCGTAGTTTTTCCATCTTCAAATGTTGCTGGTATTTCGTTATCCATTGGTACTTCTGGATTTCCTGGTGTAAACTCAGGTGTTCCTTTTTGTTCTTTACCTTGGATTTCTGTTGACTCAGCTGTTTTTGATGTTGGTGTTACTGGTGTTACTGTTGGTACATATTTCTTCGTAACAACTTTACCATTTTCATCTTCAACTTGAACTGTTACTCCTTCAGCTGTTCCAGTGAATGTCTTAACTGGTGTAAATGTAATCGCACCATCTTTCAATTCATATGTTCCAACTTCTGGTACAGTAATCGTTGTAACTTTTTCACCATTTCCATTGACTAATGTTAATGTATCTTGTTTTAATTCAACTCTTTCATGACCTGTTTCAAAGTTTACTGTTGTATTATCAGATTCATCTTTTTGATTGAATACGATTGGTGATGTTTGAGCAATTCCTTGCGGTCCTAAAGTTGCTGAATCTTTACCTGTTGGTGTTACTTTGATAACAGTTGGTGTGTAAGTTGTTTCCACTTTTGTACCATTCGCATCTTTGATTTGAACTTTAACCGGTGTAGCTTCTCCTGCAAAGTCTTTGTTTGGAGTAAATGTAATAGTTTTATTAGCTTTATCCAATTCATACTTACCTTGAGGAGTTGTTACGCTAGTTACCTCTTCTCCAGCTTCATTCAATAATGTTAATGTATCTGGATCTAATTCTGTTCTTTCTCCTTTAGGGCCTTGTTCAATTCCCTTATTGAAGTTAACAGTTTTTCCTTTATCGTCTCCAGTTTCTTCTGTATCTAGAACGATTGATGAAGTTTGTACTTTACCTTGTACATCGCTTGTTGTTGAAGCTTCTGATGTTGGTTGTACTGGAACGATTTCTGGTTTGTATGTTGCTTTTGAAGTAATTGTCGCTGGTTCATTTTTCTCATTTGTTACAGTTACTGT
>NZ_CAMHZX010000017.1:0-881 GCF_946190285.1 Streptococcus mitis
GTTGAAGCTGAGGTAGACGCTACCGCACTTGTGCTTGCTGAGGTAGACGCTACAGCACTTGTTGACGCTGACGTAGAGGCTACGGCACTTGTTGACGCTGACGTTGAGGCTACAGCGCTTGTGCTGGCTGAGGTAGACGCTACAGCGCTTGTGCTGGCTGAAGTAGACGCTACAGCACTGGTGCTGGCTGAGGTAGACGCTACAGCACTGGTGCTGGCTGAGGTAGACGCTACCGCACTTGTTGACGCTGAGGTAGACGCTACTGCACTAGTCGACGCTGATGTAGACGCTACGGCACTTGTTGATGCTGACGTTGAGGCTACCGCACTTGTTGACGCTGACGTAGACGCTACGGCACTTGTTGACGCTGACGTAGACGCTACGGCGCTTGTTGAAGCTGAGGTAGACGCTACAGCACTTGTAGATGCTGACGTTGATGCTACTGCACTTGTGCTTGCTGAGGTAGACGCTACAGCACTTGTTGACGCTGACGTAGACGCTACGGCACTTGTTGACGCTGACGTAGACGCTACCGCGCTTGTGCTGGCTGAGGTAGACGCTACCGCGCTTGTTGACGCTGAGGTAGACGCTACTGCACTAGTCGACGCTGATGTAGACGCTACGGCACTTGTTGATGCTGACGTTGAGGCTACCGCACTTGTTGACGCTGACGTAGACGCTACGGCACTTGTTGACGCTGACGTAGACGCTACGGCGCTTGTTGAAGCTGAGGTAGACGCTACAGCACTTGTAGATGCTGACGTTGATGCTACTGCACTTGTGCTTGCTGAGGTAGACGCTACAGCGCTTGTGCTGGCTGAGGTAGACGCTACGGCACTTGTTGACGCTGACGTAGACGCTACCGCACTGGTGCTTGCTGA
>NZ_CAMHZX010000018.1:0-677 GCF_946190285.1 Streptococcus mitis
GCTACCGCACTGGTTGAGGCTGAGGTAGACGCTACGGCGCTTGTGCTGGCTGAGGTAGACGCTACGGCACTTGTGCTGGCTGAGGTAGACGCTACGGCACTTGTGCTTGCTGAGGTAGACGCTACAGCGCTAGTACTTGCTGAGGTAGACGCTACTGCGCTTGTTGAAGCTGACGTAGACGCTACTGCACTTGTGCTTGCTGAGGTAGACGCTACGGCGCTTGTTGAAGCTGAAGTAGAGGCTACTGCACTAGTCGACGCTGAGGTAGACGCTACTGCACTAGTCGACGCTGAGGTAGACGCTACGGCGCTGGTGCTGGCTGAGGTAGACGCTACCGCACTTGTGCTGGCTGATGTAGATGCCACGGCGCTAGTCGATGCTGAGGTAGACGCTACTGCACTAGTCGATGCTGAGGTAGAGGCTACTGCACTAGTCGACGCTGACGTAGACGCTACCGCACTTGTACTTGCTGAGGTAGACGCTACGGCGCTTGTGCTGGCTGAGGTAGACGCTACGGCACTTGTGCTTGCTGAGGTAGACGCTACTGCACTAGTCGACGCTGACGTTGAGGCTACCGCACTTGTTGACGCTGAGGTAGACGCTACGGCACTTGTTGATGCTGAGGTAGAGGCTACGGCACTTGTTGACGCTGACGTAGACGCTACAGCGCTTGTGCT
>NZ_CAMHZX010000019.1:0-623 GCF_946190285.1 Streptococcus mitis
ATCGCTTTCTTCTCAGCATCTGTAAGTTTTTCTGGATTTGCTACTACAGTCTTATCTGCTGGTTTAACGATGTCGTTACCTGCATTTGGTTTAGTTGCATCTGCTGGATTTTTCGTTAAGTCTGTCGCTAGAATGACCGCTGTCTTACCTTCTGGGGTTGTGACTGTTGCGTTTCCTTTGTCATCTACTGCTACAGTTGCTCCTGGGTTTACTGCTTTAACTTTGTCTTCGATCGCTTTCTTCTCTGCATCTGTAAGTTTTTCTGGGTTAGCTACAACCGTTTTGTCTGCTGGTTTTACGATGTCGTTGCCTGCGTTTGGTTTCGCTGCGTCTGCTGCTGACTTAGTCAAGTTCGCTGCTGGGATGACCGCTGTCTTACCTTCTGGTGTTGTGACTGTTGCGTTTCCTTTATCATCTACCGCTACAGTTGCATCTGGATTTACGGCTTTAACTTTATCTTCAATCGCTTTCTTCTCAGCATCTGTCAACTTATCTGGATTCGCTACAACTGTTTTGTCCGCTGGTTTAACTACGTCGTTCCCTGCATTTGGTTTCGCTGCGTCTGCTGCTGACTTAGTCAAGTTCGCTGCTGGGATGACCGCTGTCTTACCTTCTGGTGTTGT
>NZ_CAMHZX010000020.1:0-593 GCF_946190285.1 Streptococcus mitis
GGTGATTTTGGCGTGTCGGGCAGCTGGTTCCGCCGTGCTCGGCAGGTGGTTCAGGCATGGCCGTCACGTGGTTCCAGTCTGTCCAGGACGTGTTTCCAGCTTCTCCGGCAGGTGGTTCTGGTACGTCTGAGAGGTGGTTCCGCCATGGCTGGCAGGTGATCCCGGACTGTCCCCGAGGTGGTTCTGGCATAGCCAGCAGTTGATATTGGCCTGTCCGGCAGGTGGTTCCAGCGAGTCGAACAGGTGGCTCCGGCGTTCTTGGCAGGTGGTTCCAGTCTGTCCGGTAGGTGTTTCCGGCGTGTCTGGCACGTGCTTCCGGCACGTCTGAGAGGTGGTTCCGGCATGCGCGACAGGTGGTTTCGGAGTGTCCGCCAGGTGGTTCTGGCGTACCCGGCAGGTGATTTTGGCGTGTCCGGCAGGTGTTTCTGGCGAGTCGAGCAGGTGGCTCCGGCATGCTCGGCAGGTGCTTCCGGCGTCTCCGGCACTTGGTTCTGGTGTGTCTGAGAGCTGGTTCCGGCATGTCCGGCAGATGATTCCGGAGTGTCCGCCAAGTGGTTCTGGCATACCCAGCAGGTGATATTGGCGTGTCAGGG
>NZ_CAMHZX010000021.1:0-539 GCF_946190285.1 Streptococcus mitis
GTAGCATCTACGTCAGCGTCAACAAGCGCCGTAGCATCTACCTCAGCAAGTACAAGTGCAGTAGCGTCTACTTCAGCCAGCACAAGTGCAGTAGCGTCTACGTCAGCGTCAACAAGTGCAGTAGCGTCTACGTCAGCGTCAACAAGCGCCGTAGCCTCTACCTCAGCAAGTACAAGTGCGGTAGCCTCTACCTCAGCGTCGACTAGTGCGGTAGCGTCTACGTCAGCGTCGACTAGTGCCGTAGCATCTACCTCAGCAAGCACCAGTGCTGTAGCATCAACGTCAGCGTCAACAAGCGCTGTAGCGTCTACGTCAGCAAGTACAAGCGCTGTAGCGTCTACGTCAGCCTCAACAAGCGCGGTAGCATCAACGTCAGCAAGCACAAGCGCTGTAGCGTCTACGTCAGCGTCAACAAGCGCTGTAGCGTCTACCTCAGCGTCGACTAGTGCGGTAGCGTCTACCTCAGCGTCGACTAGTGCGGTAGCATCAACGTCAGCAAGCACAAGCGCTGTAGCGTCTACGTCAGCCTCAACAAGCGC
>NZ_CAMHZX010000022.1:0-515 GCF_946190285.1 Streptococcus mitis
TCTTCTGTATCTAACTTGATTGGTGATGTTTGTACTTTTCCTTGTACATCACTTGTTGTTGAGCTTTCAGTTGTTGGTGTTACTGGAGTGATTGTTGGTGTGTACGTTGTTTGTACTTTTACATTATTTGATCCTGTTGCTTGTACGACTGCTGGTTCTACTTCACCTGTATAAGTTTTATCTGTTGGTGTTAGTGTTACTTCTCCAGTTGCTGGATTAATTGTGTACGTACCAATTTCTTCAGTTGTTCCTTTTTTGTATGCTGGAATTGTTGTTACTTCAGCTCCATCTTTTACAAGTGTGTAACTATTTTCTTTAATCGTTACTTCTTTTTGTTCACCATTTACTTCTACTGTGCTTCCAGTAAATGTTGGTGTTCCTTTTTGTTCTAAACCTTGTAAGTTTGTTGAAGTTGCTGGTGTTTTACCTAACTCTAGAGGAACGATTTCTGGTTTGTATGTTGCTTTTGAAGTAATTGTCGCTGGTTCATTTTTCTCATTTGTTACAGTTACTGT
>NZ_CAMHZX010000023.1:0-437 GCF_946190285.1 Streptococcus mitis
GGAACGATTTCTGGTTTGTATGTTGCTTTTGAAGTAATTGTCGCTGGTTCATTTTTCTCATTTGTTACAGTTACTGTTGCTTCTACTTCAATCGCTGGTACTTCACCTGTGTAGCTTGGTACTGGTGTGAAGGTTACTTTTCCAGTTTCGTCAATGACGAATGTTCCTTTTCCTTCTACTGTTACAGAGTCTTTTGGTGTGTTGTCTGTTGGATCTACTAGTTTACGACTTGTAATTGAAGCATTTGTTACACCTTCTGGAATTGTAAATGTTGGTGTTCCTTCTTGTGGTACACCTTGGATGTTCTTAGATGTTTTGTTTTCTGGAGTTACTGTTAATGGAGTTACTTTTGGTGTATACTTCGCATCTTTTGTTTCTCCGTTTTCATCTGTTGCTTGTACTGTGATTCCGTCAGTTGTTCCTGTGTATCCTGGTTT
>NZ_CAMHZX010000024.1:0-430 GCF_946190285.1 Streptococcus mitis
TTCCAGTTTGTGTTTGTCCTTGTGGTGCTTCTGATGTCTTATCAACACTTTCCATTGTGACATCTGTAACTGTTGGAGTATAAGTTGTTTCAACTTTTGTTCCATTCATGTCTTTGATTTGAACTTTAACTGGTGTTGCTGTTCCTACAAAGTCTTTATTTGGTGTGAAGCTAATTGTTTTGTTCGCTTTGTCTAACTCGTACTTACCTTGAGGAGTTGTTACGCTATCTACTTCTGCCCCTGCTTCATTTAATAATGTTAATGTTTCTGGGTTTAGTTCTACACGTTCTCCTTTTGGTCCTGTTTGAGTTCCTTTATCAAAGTTAACTGTCTTACCTTTATCGTCTCCAGTTTCTTCTGTATCTAACTTGATTGGTGATGTTTGTACTTTTCCTTGTACATCACTTGTTGTTGAGCTTTCAGTTGTTGG
>NZ_CAMHZX010000025.1:0-401 GCF_946190285.1 Streptococcus mitis
CCTGCTTTTGGTGCTTTTTCTGCATCTGCATTCTTCGTTAAGTCTGCTGCTGGAATTACTGCTGTCTTACCTTCTGGAGTTGTAACTGTCGCTTTTCCTTTGTCATCTACAACTACTGTTGCATCTGGATTTACAGCTTTAACTTTATCTTCGATCGCTTTCTTCTCAGCATCTGTAAGTTTTTCTGGATTTGCTACTACAGTCTTATCTGCTGGTTTAACGATGTCGTTGCCTGCGTTTGGTTTCGTTGCGTCTGCTGCTGACTTAGTCAAGTCTGCTGCTGGAATTACTGCTGTCTTGCCTTCTGGGGTTGTAACTGTCGCATTTCCTTTGTCATCTACAACTACTGTTGCATCTGGATTTACAGCTTTAACTTTATCTTCGATCGCTTTCTTCTCAGC
>NZ_CAMHZX010000026.1:0-377 GCF_946190285.1 Streptococcus mitis
TCAGCATCTACTAGCGCCGTAGCGTCTACCTCAGCGTCAACAAGTGCGGTAGCCTCAACGTCAGCATCAACAAGTGCAGTAGCGTCTACGTCAGCCAGCACCAGTGCCGTAGCGTCTACGTCAGCAAGCACAAGTGCAGTAGCGTCTACCTCAGCATCAACAAGTGCAGTAGCGTCTACCTCAGCCAGCACCAGTGCCGTAGCGTCTACCTCAGCATCTACTAGCGCCGTAGCGTCTACCTCAGCGTCAACAAGTGCGGTAGCCTCAACGTCAGCATCAACAAGTGCCGTAGCGTCTACGTCAGCTTCAACAAGTGCAGTAGCCTCTACTTCAGCCAGCACAAGCGCCGTAGCGTCTACGTCAGCCTCAACAAGCGC
>NZ_CAMHZX010000027.1:0-361 GCF_946190285.1 Streptococcus mitis
GTGAATAACGTTGACTAGTGATAACTGCTCTCATTTGTAAAGAGAGAACAATCATTCGCACACTTGGGTACTTCATTTTTGATTTCTTTTAGGAAGATTAGCCCTGAGCTAACATCGGCTGCCAATCCTCCTCTTTTTGCTGAGGAAGACTGGCCCTGAGCTAACATCTGTGCCCATCTTCCTCTACTTTATATGTGGGACGCCTGCCACAGCGTGGCTTGCCAAGCCATGCCATGTCCGCATCCAGGATCCAAACCGACGAACCCTGGACCGCCGAAGCGGAACGTGTGCACTTAACCTGCTACGCCACCGGGCCAGCCCCTTGTCTCAAAATCTTTGAAAGCCGATGTCTGTACTTCAT
>NZ_CAMHZX010000028.1:0-341 GCF_946190285.1 Streptococcus mitis
GCGCTTGTGCTGGCTGAGGTAGACGCTACGGCACTTGTTGACGCTGACGTAGACGCTACCGCACTGGTGCTTGCTGACGTAGACGCTACAGCGCTTGTGCTTGCTGATGTTGATGCTACCGCACTTGTTGAGGCTGAGGTAGACGCTACCGCGCTTGTGCTGGCTGAGGTAGAGGCTACAGCGCTTGTGCTTGCTGAGGTAGAGGCTACCGCACTTGTCGACGCTGAGGTAGACGCTACAGCGCTAGTACTTGCTGATGTTGATGCTACCGCACTGGTTGAGGCTGAGGTAGACGCTACGGCGCTTGTGCTGGCTGAGGTAGACGCTACGGCACTTGTGCT
>NZ_CAMHZX010000029.1:0-337 GCF_946190285.1 Streptococcus mitis
GAACCTGCAACACCCGCACCAAAAGCAGATGAGCCAGCGTCTCCAGCACCGAAAGTGGAAGAACCAGCGACACCAGCGCCGAAAGTGGAAGAACCTGCAACACCCGCACCAAAAGCAGATGAGCCAGCGTCTCCAGCACCGAAAGTGGAAGAACCAGCGACACCAGCACCGAAAGCAGATGAGCCAGCGACACCAGCGCCAAAAGCAGAGGAACCAGTGACTCCAACACCAAAAGTGGAAGAACCAGCGTCTTCAGCACCAAAATCAGAGGAGCCAGCGGCTACAACGCCAAAATCAGAAGAACCAGCGGTAACAACGCCAAAAGTGGAAGAACCTG
>NZ_CAMHZX010000030.1:0-337 GCF_946190285.1 Streptococcus mitis
CCCCTGCCTCAAAAAAATATGCTGTCACCTCCAAGTAATAAAACACGTCTTCTGTAATATCATAAAATAATGTTTAATATTCTTCTTTTAGAGCTTCATTCCTTTCGATTAAACATTATCCTTTTTTTTTTTTTTTAAGATTTAAAAAAAAATTTTTTTTCCTTTTTCTCCCCAAACCTCCCCGGTAGATAGTTGTGTAGTTCCAGTTGTGGGTCCTTCTAGTTGTGGCATGTGGGACGCCACCTCAGCATGGTTTGATGAGCAGTGCCATGTCCACGCCCAGGATTTGAACCAACGAAACCCTGGGCCGCCTGCAGAGGAGCACGCAAACTTAACC
>NZ_CAMHZX010000031.1:0-323 GCF_946190285.1 Streptococcus mitis
GCTGAGGTAGACGCTACTGCACTAGTCGATGCTGAGGTAGAGGCTACTGCACTAGTCGACGCTGACGTAGACGCTACGGCGCTTGTGCTGGCTGAGGTAGAGGCTACGGCGCTTGTTGACGCTGAGGTAGACGCTACAGCACTTGTTGACGCTGACGTAGACGCTACCGCACTAGTCGACGCTGAGGTAGACGCTACGGCACTTGTTGACGCTGAGGTAGAGGCTACAGCACTTGTTGACGCTGACGTAGACGCTACTGCACTAGTCGACGCTGACGTTGAGGCTACCGCACTTGTTGACGCTGAGGTAGACGCTACGGCACT
>NZ_CAMHZX010000032.1:0-312 GCF_946190285.1 Streptococcus mitis
TTCGCATCTTTTGTTTCTCCGTTTTCATCTGTTGCTTGTACTGTGATTCCGTCAGTTGTTCCTGTGTATCCTGGTTTGGGAATAAATGTTACTTGACCAGTTGTCTTATCAATCTTATATCTTCCTTGGTCTGGAACTTCGATTTCAGTACTATCTACAGGTGTTTTGCTTACTGGATCTACTAGTTTGTATCCTGTAATTTGTACATCTGGACTTGAAATTGTGAATTCTGGTCTTCCAGTTTGTGTTTGTCCTTGTGGTGCTTCTGATGTCTTATCAACACTTTCCATTGTGACATCTGTAACTGTTGGA
>NZ_CAMHZX010000033.1:0-312 GCF_946190285.1 Streptococcus mitis
TCCAACAGTTACAGATGTCACAATGGAAAGTGTTGATAAGACATCAGAAGCACCACAAGGACAAACACAAACTGGAAAACCAGAATTCACAATTTCAAGTCCAGATGTACAAATTACAGGATACAAACTAGTAGATCCAGTAAGTAAAACACCTGTAGATAGTACTGAAATCGAAGTTCCAGACCAAGGAAGATATAAGATTGACAAGACAACTGGTCAAGTAACATTTATTCCAAAACCAGGATACACAGGAACAACTGACGGAATCACAGTACAAGCAACAGATGAAAACGGAGAAACAAAAGATGCGAA
>NZ_CAMHZX010000034.1:0-309 GCF_946190285.1 Streptococcus mitis
CCCACTGTCTCCAGCGTAGGCTCAGCGAAATTGAATTCCCCGTGAAGATGCGGGGTACCCGCGGTCAGACGGAAAGACCCTATGAACCTTTACTGCAACTTTGCAGTGGTATTAGGAGAGTGCTGTGTAGGATAGGCGGGAGGCATTGAACCCGAGGCGCTAGCTTCGGTGGAGCCAACCTTGAAATACCGCCCTGAACTCTTCTGATATCTAACCGAATCCCGTTATCCGGGATCGGGACCCTGCATGGTGGGCAGTTTGACTGGGGCGGTCGCCTCCCAAAAAGTAACGGAGGCGCGCGATGGTGGG
>NZ_CAMHZX010000035.1:0-298 GCF_946190285.1 Streptococcus mitis
GGCCCCACAGCATCTTGCTTCCAGCTCTTTGGGAAGCTAAGAAACAACTCGCTCTGCACAGTGCTCTTACAGCCTACCGGGAACATCTCTTCCAAAGGCCTGTGAAACGCAGTTTCTTTGCAGGCCTGATCTGGCTGAAGTAGGACTTCTGCTCTGGGTGTGCTACTTTGCCCTAGAGCTGAAAGGCACAACGTGCAGGCTTCTTTCCAAAGGGCGAGTTGGGCCCCACAGCATCTTGCTTCCAGCTCTTTGGGAAGCTAAGAAACAACTCGCTCTGCACAGTGCTCTTACAGCCTAC
>NZ_CAMHZX010000036.1:0-282 GCF_946190285.1 Streptococcus mitis
TGGTACTTCTGGATTTCCTGGTGTAAACTCAGGTGTTCCTTTTTGTTCTTTACCTTGGATTTCTGTTGACTCAGCTGGTGTTGACGTTGGGGTTACTGGTGTAACCGTTGGTGTGTAAGTCGCCGTAACTGGTGTTCCGTTCTTATCAACACGTTTTACTGTTACTGATGGTGCTGTTCCAGTGAATGTTTTCTCTGGTGTGAATGTTACTGTTCCATCTTTAGCTACTGTGTATGTTCCAACTTTTTCTACTGTCTTCGTAGTTTTTCCATCTTCAAATGT
>NZ_CAMHZX010000037.1:0-282 GCF_946190285.1 Streptococcus mitis
AGTATAATCATAAAAGGGCAACAGGAGGGACCTGTGATTTTGAAACTGTTCAGTATCTCAGTTGTGGTGGTGGACACACAAGCTTGCACACATGGTAAAACTGTATAGAACTGAACACACACACACACAGAGACGAGTACAAGTAAAACAGGAGAACTCGATTAGATTGGTGGATTGTGTCAATATCGATATCTTGCTTGTGACCTTAGAGTACAGTTTTGCAAGATGGCCCACCGGTGAAAATTGGGCAAAGTGTATATGGGATGTCTCTGTATAGTTTCT
>NZ_CAMHZX010000038.1:0-281 GCF_946190285.1 Streptococcus mitis
GAGGCCAGCCCATGGCCCAGCGCCAGCAGCCCGGCGAAGAGCCGGTCCGCGCAATCCACCGCCAGCTCATGCCGGGCGCGGCGCTGCTCCAGCCGCGCCACCGCCGCGCGGGCGCGCTCGATGGAGAGCCGCACCGCACGCCGATGCTCGGCATTCAGCGCGGCCCAGTCCGCCTCGCTGGCCTCTTCATGCCCGGCCAGCACCAGCATGTCCTGCACCATCGCCGCCTCGCGGGCGTACAGGGCCGCCGCCGCGCGGCGCACCGGGGCGTGCGGATGGAT
>NZ_CAMHZX010000039.1:0-281 GCF_946190285.1 Streptococcus mitis
TGGGGGGCATAGAGAGAATTCAGACAAAAGAATTCAGACAAAAATATCTGTCTCTGGAGGTGAGCTATCAACTTTGCATAACATGAAACAGTAGACAGGGAGGAACCTAGAAAAGTTTGTTGGGTACCCTCTGTGTTCTTCTGTTTCTGTGTGGCCAAACAACTACTAAGGATGTTTCAACTCTTCAAAGACAAAAGCATGAAAACTGGACTTCACCCAACTGCTGTCTTCCCTCAGTTAACAGCTTTCGAGTCCTCCGCTGGAAATCTTGGAGTTATCTT
>NZ_CAMHZX010000040.1:0-280 GCF_946190285.1 Streptococcus mitis
ATGAACTCGTACATTCTCTCTTTAACTGTTTCTTTCGCTAGACTTAACTTTGCCTATGACAGACACTTATAGTCCGCTTAAAAGGATGGTCTTTGGAATTCAGCTGACTGGATTCAAATCAGAGCCACCGTTCTCTAACTTTGTGGCCTTGGGAAAACTATTAAACATCTCTAAGTCTCAGTTTCTTCCTGTGTGAAAAGAGTTAGCTTGTATGGATCTTGTTAGGGTTAAATAAAATAACACATGTAAAGCATTTAGTGCCTGCGTGCAGTAAGTGCTT
>NZ_CAMHZX010000041.1:0-280 GCF_946190285.1 Streptococcus mitis
GTGGTTAGTTTTAAAAAAGTTAACCATCTGGCCATTCCACTTTTAGGTACTTGCCCCAGACGAAAGGAAAGGTATTTCTACACAAAGACTTGTGAATGATTGTCAATAGCAGCTTTGTTCATAACAGTCCCAAACTAGAAACAACCCACATGTCCATCAACAGCTGAATGGATAAATGAATTGTGGGTATCTCGCAATGGAATACGACTCAGCAAGAAAAGGAATCTAATGTCGATACTCACAGCAACATGGACGAAACTTAAAATAATTGTACTGAGTG
>NZ_CAMHZX010000042.1:0-279 GCF_946190285.1 Streptococcus mitis
CGGTGCCCGTCTCGTCCTCGATCGTCATGAAGATCACGCCAACGGCGGCGCCCGGCCTTTGGTGCACAAGCACGATACCTGCCGCCTCAACCCATTTGTCGTCCAACACCGCTGTTGCTTCTGCGCAGGTGATGATCTCCTCACGGACCAGGTCGTCCCGGAGAAAGCGCAGCGGATGCGTCTTGAGCGACAGCCCGACTTGGTGATAATCTTCGACAACCTCACCGCCTGCCGTCATCGGACGCAACCCGATGACGGACTCGCTGATCTCAGGGATTG
>NZ_CAMHZX010000043.1:0-279 GCF_946190285.1 Streptococcus mitis
TTATGAAACGCATTATCATAAAAGTGACTTATTCATATTATTTGTTGCTTTTTCCTTTTATTTTTCTTTTTAACAAAGTGAAAGTGGCCCACCATACATAGGAAATAAAATTCAGAAATATATTATCACATAAATAAGAAAATTCAACATACAAGAGGGCATGATGAGGCTGAAGCATAGGCTCATGCCAGAACGTGAAAGACTTTGTATCCCACTTTAATAACTTTCTATTTTATCCTAAAATAAATGGAAAGCCATTACAGCTTTGTTCACTTGTTG
>NZ_CAMHZX010000044.1:0-279 GCF_946190285.1 Streptococcus mitis
GATCGCGCTGTACCAGGCCGAGGCCGCGCCCGGCCCGGCATTATAGCTGGCGAGGATGGCCAGCAGATTATCCTGAATCCCCGGCTGGCTGCCGAGATATTTCAGATAGGCCTGGCCCAGCGCCAGATTGGCGGAGGGATCGTTGATCGAGCCGGTCACGCCTTCGGCGGCGCGCATGGTGGCGGCAGTCTGCGGCATCAGCTGCATCAGCCCGCGCGCCCCCACCGGCGAGGTGGCGTGCGCGTCAAAGCCGGATTCGGTGCGGGCGAGGGCGTAGAT
>NZ_CAMHZX010000045.1:0-278 GCF_946190285.1 Streptococcus mitis
GCAAGTTCCTTAACCTCTCTGTGCCTCCATTTCCTCATCTGCAAGGTGGGGGTGTCAATCACAGTACCTACCTCATGGGTTTGCTGTGAGGATTCATACACTGAAAACCCTCAAAGGGTCTCTAGCACCTGGAAGTGCTCAGTGGGGGCTAGTGATCATTGTTGATCCTCATGGCGTTGGACTTTCTCTTCTACTTGGTAACCTTGGTCAATGAGCCATCTTCAGTGGGAACAGCCTTCTGCATGGTCCCATACAAACCAGGTTGTGGAGATGTCCCT
>NZ_CAMHZX010000046.1:0-276 GCF_946190285.1 Streptococcus mitis
GATTTTTTATGATGCGGAACTTTTAATTTACAGGGATGATAAAAATAGATTTACTTTCAGCCACTTGTATTTGATTTAATTACCTAATCAACTATAAATCATCTACTATTGAAAAAGTAATTTAACATAGATGATGGTTGGCTGTCATATTTTTGGGTTACTGCTAGGGAGACTCTGGTGAGTGGAGAGGAAAGAGACTGTGGCAGGGTGAATCTTTTGCACTTGTCTCCATAGTCTGAGAGAAGTCTGCGGAGTTGAAATTAGATGGTTTGGCTC
>NZ_CAMHZX010000047.1:0-276 GCF_946190285.1 Streptococcus mitis
CAGTTGCACTCGTAGAATAACTAGTAGTGATTGTATTTGAAATATTCCAATTATTTGCCACAAGTCCACCGGCATATGCAGGACCACCAATACCTGATGCACCTCCAATACCACCAGTACCTCCGATGCCCGTGCTTGCAGATGCATTTCCACCATTTCCTCCAGTCCCGCCGGCAGCACCATCTGCTGCGATAGCTGCGACTACTCCAGTTGCGTATGAATTTAAAATAACTCCTGTTGCTCCATTATTTGCAATTAAACCTCCAGCATAACTTG
>NZ_CAMHZX010000048.1:0-274 GCF_946190285.1 Streptococcus mitis
CGGGACGCCCTGCACGAACAGATCAGCGAGGCACAGATGATCCTGCGCCGCGCCGCCGCGGCCGCCGCCCTGAAGAGCGACCCTCTGGCGGACCAGCTCCAGGCCCTGGCCGTCTGCGTCGGCGCGCTCAGCGATCTCTACCAGGCCAGCGAAGCCACCCAGATCGATATCGCGAACACACTGAAAACCCAGACCGGCGTAATCGCGGATGAAGCCATTTCCCGGGTCCACGCCTCAGGCATGGACATCGTCAACCAGCTCGCCCCGCAACTGG
>NZ_CAMHZX010000049.1:0-273 GCF_946190285.1 Streptococcus mitis
CTTTTCTCTGGCTCAGAACTGCTTTCTGGTCACAGGTCAAGCCCAAAGGTGGACTGTTCAAACTCACTCTCTCTTCCTGGTCCTAACCTCTTCCCAGCAGCATTGCTGGGCGGTGGGAAGATTTTTGGGAATGTAATGTCAAGTGGTAGATCTTTAGGAAGCTGTCATTGAAATTACAGTTATGTGGGAAACAGAATTTTCTATTGTGGTTTGAGGGCAAATGAAGAGGACCAATTAGGAGGCCGGTTGACTCTTAGGGAGTGGGTCCCACAG
>NZ_CAMHZX010000050.1:0-272 GCF_946190285.1 Streptococcus mitis
GGTCCGTACCAGGGATCCAAACCGGCAAACCCCAGGCCGCTCCAATAAACCACTGGGTTGGCCCCCATATCCTGTTTCTTTTGTCTGAAAAGTTTTTCTCCTTCTAGTAGTCAAGTTAATTTTTACTCCTCCAGAAAATTTTTATTGTCACTGGCTGATCAGATTTTCCTCTCTCTGGGAGAAGAGCGTGGGCCAAGAGCCTTAGAGTGTCTTTTGAAACTTCTCAGCAGCCTTAGTGGCAGCAGAGTTAATCCTGTGTCAGCTGTCTTGGG
>NZ_CAMHZX010000051.1:0-271 GCF_946190285.1 Streptococcus mitis
GCTACTCGCATTTACTCTGGTGGGAGATCCAGGTAAACTAACAGGGAAGTGATCTGGTGCCACTTACTACCTGTGTAACCTTGGCAAGTTGGTAACACCTTCATCATGAATAGTGGCACTAACCTTCAAGGGTTATTGTGAGCATTAGATGTTTATAAAACATTTGGCACACTGCCTGGTAAACCACAAATGTTATTATTACAGTTAAGTGCCTGTGTTACAGAATAACAAGAAACAAGACTAGTAGAAATTGAGGATGGCAGAAAAGGGG
>NZ_CAMHZX010000052.1:0-271 GCF_946190285.1 Streptococcus mitis
GGGAGAGGATGCTGACAAGATGCGGTCCCCTTGATAACTTTATTTCTTCCCCAGTGTAAATTATTACATCGCTGGCCTTCTAGGTTTATGAGACTATCTATGCATGCATGAAAGCATTTATAGGTAACATATAAAATACCTTCAGAAACATTGCTCTCTCGTCGGGCGTGAAGTCAGAGGCCAAAATATCCCAGAGCCAGATAATGACCCTGTGACTTCCATGAAAACCGCCGTAGTACACTGTGTGTTTCCTGAAAACAAGCCAGACAAT
>NZ_CAMHZX010000053.1:0-271 GCF_946190285.1 Streptococcus mitis
ATCGCGGCTCCATCGGCGGCGTGTCCAGGCCATTCCACGAAAGTGCAACCCCCATGGAAAGATGTCTTCCTCCCCGTGCCGCTGGGTGATCAAGGTGATGCGCGGGGTGGCGCGGAGAATGCAGCGGAGTGCCGGCGGCAAGGTGATGGCCAGCGCCCCGTAAGCGCGGTTACGCCGCAGCCATTCCCAGGCCCAGCCGGGGCGGTCGAGCATCAGCAGCGGCCGATACGTCTGGGGATCGCGCCATGTCTGCCGCACAGGGACAAGGGGT
>NZ_CAMHZX010000054.1:0-268 GCF_946190285.1 Streptococcus mitis
TCTTAGAGTTGTCACGAGTGAATTTCGCAGCCTTCAAATTTTTTCCTCATTGAAAATTTTATCCATAAAATATCTCAGTTCATGATATAGGTTGACTATGCCCTACTGTTGGGTATTCCTGCAAGAATGTTGTCTGTAAAACTCTATGTACTAATTTATTTCTTTTATTTACCAGTCCTGACCGAGAGTTATATAAAAAATATATTCCTTATCTTATCCCTAGTCACCTTCATTTTCTTTTTAACCTTTCCACTGGGTATCTTGCTTT
>NZ_CAMHZX010000055.1:0-268 GCF_946190285.1 Streptococcus mitis
CTTATTGCCGGAAAAAACGATCTCGCGAATCAGCGGGGTTGATGCCGGTGCTGGTGCCTCCGCCGGCGCTTGCGCAATGGCCATGCCAGTCTGCAGAAGCAGTAGGCATAGCCAGTACCTCATCCACGCTCCAGCGTCAGGAAACTGTAGGCGTAAGCATGGCGGTCATCCGCGGCGTGGTCTTCGCGCTGCGTCTCGCGGAAACCTGCGTTGGTGAAATCCGGAAACCAGGTATCACCCTGCTCGCGCGCGTGAACCTGCGTGAGAT
>NZ_CAMHZX010000056.1:0-268 GCF_946190285.1 Streptococcus mitis
TCTTAAAGGCCCAAATGAATGTTACGGTCTTAGACGCTCTGGTGCTGGTGCAGAAGCGGCAGCAGAGATCTCCCCAAGGAGTGACTAGTCACTAACTGTGACTCGTGCTGGTAACAGTTAGTAAGAAAGGAGCAGTGGGTGGAACAAGGGGAGCAGAGAGGAGGTCTTGGCCCACCCACCTGGGGTGAAGAGCACCTTGTGAGCTCTGAGGCCACAGCCCAGGTCTGAGGGAGCATCCGCCTCCCACTCAGGCTGTATTCTATTTACT
>NZ_CAMHZX010000057.1:0-267 GCF_946190285.1 Streptococcus mitis
TTCCATCTTTAGCTACTGTGTATGTTCCAACTTTTTCTACTGTCTTCGTAGTTTTTCCATCTTCAAATGTTGCTGGTGTTTCGTTATCCATTGGTACTTCTGGGTTTCCTGGGGTGAACTCAGGTGTTCCTTTTTGCTCTTTTCCTTGGATATCTGTCGATTCAGCTGGTTTTGATGTCGGTACTACTGGTGTTACTGTTGGTGTGTATGTTGCTGTAACTGGTGTTCCGTTCTTATCTACACGTTTTACTGTTACTGATGGTGCTG
>NZ_CAMHZX010000058.1:0-267 GCF_946190285.1 Streptococcus mitis
CTTCGCGGGTGACGCGCTCATTGGCGGCATTCACCGCATCATTCAGGTCGGACTGCTTGCACAGCCCCAAAATCACCGGGTCGCGCGGCTTGATGTTGGCGGCGTTCCAGTGCGAGCGGTCGCGGATCTTCTGGATGGTGTCCTTGGTGGTGCCCAGCAGCTTGACGATCTGCGCGTCGGTGAGATGCGGATAGGAGCGCAGCAGGAAGGCGATGGCATCCGGGCGGTCATTGCGCTTGGCCACGGGGGTATAGCGCCCGCCCTTCT
>NZ_CAMHZX010000059.1:0-267 GCF_946190285.1 Streptococcus mitis
TGCTCAACGAGTGATCGAACTCACTTCAGGTTCGGTAACACCTATAGTCTACAGCGGAGTGTCAACACTAAGTTAACTTCCCTTTAGAAACAACCATTTAATTCAACTCCAGGCTGATGTCCATAACTCTCAGCAGCTAAATCTGGAAAAATAATTTTTGAAGAAAATATAGCAGTGGAGAACTTGGAAAATTTTTCCTACCAAAAACAAATCAGAACAGTTATATCAGAAGCCCACTGACATTGGCCTGCTTTCTGAACAAGCGCC
>NZ_CAMHZX010000060.1:0-266 GCF_946190285.1 Streptococcus mitis
ATTTCTAAAGGTATCAGCCGTGTATTAATACTCAGTAAAGTAATACTCCTAGGAATATACTTAGATACATCAGAAGTTTGAATTGCAGCATTGTTTTTAATAAACAACAATTGGAAATAACATGAATACACATCTGCAGGATATGGATTTAAAAAGTATGAGATATTCATGAACTAAAACCCTGCTGCAATTAAAGTGAATGAACTGAAATTATGTGCACCACCTCCCCAAATTATAATATTTACCACAAAAGCAAGATACTGAAT
>NZ_CAMHZX010000061.1:0-266 GCF_946190285.1 Streptococcus mitis
ATTGCAGCGAGTTGGAGGCTAGCGCGCTCATCGCCGCCGGTCCGGAATCGAAATATTTCAGCGTCACGTTGGCATCCAGGTCTTTCTGGAAAAGTCCCTGGCCCTGGCTGACCATATAGGGATCAGCGCCGTTATTCTCATAGCCGATGACCACATCCGGCTTCGCGGCCAGCGCCGCCCCGGCGCCCAGGCCAAGGCCCGCCGCGCCCAGAAGTGCCGCCCGTAAGATTCCTAACACCATGATGCCCCCTTGCTTGTTTGAAATT
>NZ_CAMHZX010000062.1:0-265 GCF_946190285.1 Streptococcus mitis
GCTGTGGCCCTGCTGTCACCTCCAAAACCACCATCACCCCCCACCACTCATTCTCCTTGCAGGGTCCCTACTCATCTGCTCAGCCCTCCAAGGCCAGGATGTCCAACGTGACATCCTTGGGTCTCCGTATCTGACACATGGGGATGATCCCAACTCTGCTGCAGACACACAGCTCCTTCTGAGTGCCAGCCGTTGGGCCCAGATGTGGCTGGATGGATGGCACCGCCCTCCTCACAGGGCTAGTCTGAGCCTGAGTCCCCTACAT
>NZ_CAMHZX010000063.1:0-264 GCF_946190285.1 Streptococcus mitis
GGGTTGGAGGTGAGATCGCGACAGAGAGGCAGCAGGAAGGTCCTCGAAGTGTTTAATCTGAAGAACCGGCTGCGCTTGAGGGAGCCGGCCGCGAAGGAAGACTGCGGGAGCAGGTTTGGAGGGGAAGGAAGAACTTGCTTTGGGACACACGCAGCCTGAGATGCCCGTTCACGTGGGAAGGCACGTAGGGGGTTGGATAATGGGTCTAGGGTTCAGGGGCAAGACCGGCCGTGAGACAGAACTTTGAGAGAGTCAGCAAAGCGC
>NZ_CAMHZX010000064.1:0-263 GCF_946190285.1 Streptococcus mitis
CGTGAGCTCGCCAAACGTATCGCGGAGCGCCGTCACATCTCCATGACCGAGGCTGTGGTTGAGGCCTTGGAAGCAGAATACCGCCGTGTGGCCGCCGAGCGGTCTCTCGCGGAACGCCTCGGCGGCCTTGCAGACGAGCTTGCCGCCATGGCCAAGCCAGGCGGACGGGATATGACGCAAGACGAGATCGATGGGATGTGGGGGCATCCCTGATGTTCATCGACACATCGGTGATCGTCGCGATCCTTTCCAATGAGCCGGAT
>NZ_CAMHZX010000065.1:0-262 GCF_946190285.1 Streptococcus mitis
GAGATTACAACAGACACCTCAGAAATACAAAAGATAATAAGAGAATACTAGGAAAAGCTAGATGCCAACAAATTGGATAATCTAGAAGAAATGGATAAATTATTAGACACATACAACCTTCCAAAACTGGACCAAGAAGAAGCAGAAAATTTGAATAGACCAATCACCAGTAAGGAGATTGAAACAGCAATCAAAAACCTCCCCAAAAATAAAAGTCCAGGACCAGATGGCTTCCCTGGTGAATTCTACCAATCATTCAAAG
>NZ_CAMHZX010000066.1:0-261 GCF_946190285.1 Streptococcus mitis
GGACTCCTTGTTTACAATAGCCCTCCTAAACTTCCTCTTCCTCTCTATAAAAGAGTTTCTCCTCCTCTTGCTGCTTAGGACTTGCACATGGTTTGCCACGGTTGCAGATCCCAAATTGCAGTTCCTTGCTGATCCCCAATAAATCTATTTTTGCTGGAAAAATAACTGGCTGTCTATTTGTTTAAGGTCAATACTATGCAACATTCTATTCTTAATAGACATTTGAGTTGTTTACAGTCTGAAGTTTTTATGAAGAGAGTT
>NZ_CAMHZX010000067.1:0-260 GCF_946190285.1 Streptococcus mitis
ATGCTAACACTAATTGAAAAAAGCTGGAGTAGCTATACTAATTTTGGGCACAGCCCGCTTCAGAGCAAGGAAAATTATCAGGGATAAAGAGGAACATTACATAATGATAAAGGGATTCACTCTCCAAGAAGACATAACAATCCTTAATGTGTATGCATTTAACAACAGAGCATCAAAATACATGAGGTAAAAACTGATAGAACTGCAAAGAAAAATAGATGAATCCACTCTTTTAGCTGGAGATTTCAATAACACCCTAT
>NZ_CAMHZX010000068.1:0-260 GCF_946190285.1 Streptococcus mitis
CCAGCTCTTGACTTCATTGATCTTTTCTATTGTTTTTTAGTCTCTATTTCATTTATTTTCAATCTGATTTTTATTATTTCCTTTGTTCTACTGACTTTGGGCTTTGTTCTACTTTTTACAGCTCCTTTAGGTATAATGTTAGACTGTTTGAGTTTTTTCTTGTTTCTTGAGGTAGGCCTGTCTTTCTATAAACTTCTTACTTTGTACCAGTTTTGCTGCATCCTGTAGATTTTGATATGTCGTATTCCACTTCTGGGTGT
>NZ_CAMHZX010000069.1:0-259 GCF_946190285.1 Streptococcus mitis
CACAGGCGCCACAAATCGCCAATTTTCCGGCTTGCTGGGGGTGGGCACGCGGGGGCGGGGAGGTAGGAACCGGTGAATGTTAAGAAGGATTTCTTTTCCCTCCTCTTGGTTTCTGTTTTGTTTTCTCTCCTCCTCAGCTTTTTTTAAGATGCAATTCGTTAAAACAGCCCTTTCAAGTGTATGGACTCGCGAGCGACGCGGTGGTCCTTTGTATGTAAATACTGGGTAAAAAAAAAAGGCTCGCCCCGTCTTTGCAATT
>NZ_CAMHZX010000070.1:0-259 GCF_946190285.1 Streptococcus mitis
CTTTTGTTTTAGCACCAATATTTATCTGATTTAACGCGTCTAATTTACTGCCTAAAAGCAATCCGCCTACAAAAGACAAGGCAATAATTATAGGGATAAAAATGTAGTATTTATTTTGTTTTTTACTCATTAACTGCATGTAAATGTTTGGCTTCTACACCAGCTTTTCTTAAAAAATCTACACCAGAAGTGTCTTTATATTCATCTAAATACACCACTCGTTTTATTCCAGATTGATGAATTAATTTACTACATTCTT
>NZ_CAMHZX010000071.1:0-259 GCF_946190285.1 Streptococcus mitis
TTGTTCTAGTGAATGACTTGATTTCCTAATTTTGGAATTGAATTTAACGTCTCTCTCTCATTTCCAAACCAGCATGGAAAGGACTTCGCACAGAAATGAGTCACTTTTCACATTAGGCCACTAGATGGCACTAAACTCTCATTCTTTTGTGGAAAAAGCAGGCCCGTGGGTTTTCATGTCTATGTAATCATAGGACCCTCACAGCTGCCTGATGGAGTTTTTATAAAGAAAATGCTGGGCTTTTCATACTGGATTCTAC
>NZ_CAMHZX010000072.1:0-258 GCF_946190285.1 Streptococcus mitis
CCCATTGGCGCGCGGATGGCGAGCCGGTCTGGAAAGACCCGTCCCTGCTCGCTTCCGACGACGATACCGACAACGCCAATGCCGACGACACCGCGATCTTCGCCCGCGCGCTGGCGGAGCGCCTGCAGGTCGATCCGGACCTGGTCAACGCCGCCCATGAGGACATCCATTATTATCTCTGGCGCGAAAAACGCCTGCCGGCGAATGTCGTCACCGAGGATGCCAAGCTGCGCGACCCGCTGGAGCGCGCGCGCCTGG
>NZ_CAMHZX010000073.1:0-258 GCF_946190285.1 Streptococcus mitis
TGCAGGCGGTCGGGCCGGCGGCCCGCGTGAGTGACCACGCCCCAGCCGGCCACGTCGCAGAGTGTGCCGGCCGCCACGTCGCGGTCCTGGCGCTGCCAGGGCAGGAGCTGCACGGCGGGGCCCAGCGTGGCCTTCTCAGACAGCTGTGGGGGGGACGGTGTCAGGGCCCGGGGTCAGCCGGGGGGACACGAAGCAGGAGGGACCGCGCCACGCCTGGGGGTCCCCAGTGCAGCAGGAGGGGCTGTGGCTAGACGGGGG
>NZ_CAMHZX010000074.1:0-257 GCF_946190285.1 Streptococcus mitis
GCTGACGTAGACGCTACAGCGCTTGTGCTGGCTGAGGTAGACGCTACGGCGCTTGTTGAAGCTGAGGTAGACGCTACAGCACTTGTTGACGCTGACGTAGAGGCTACGGCACTTGTTGACGCTGAGGTAGAGGCTACGGCACTTGTTGATGCTGAGGTAGAGGCTACGGCACTTGTTGACGCTGACGTAGACGCTACAGCGCTTGTGCTGGCTGAGGTAGACGCTACGGCGCTTGTTGAAGCTGAGGTAGACGCTAC
>NZ_CAMHZX010000075.1:0-257 GCF_946190285.1 Streptococcus mitis
GTTTGTGTAAGTGGCATATTTCGCCGCCTTTCACATTTGCCAAAGATCAAGCTGCCGGGGTCTGACACTGCCGCAGTGTAAATTATGGTCTCTGGGCTTTAAGAAGAGCGACATGGTGAGTTCCGAATGGTGCGGAGACACGGGCAACGCTGAAGGGGCTTCCTAATTTCGTTCTCCATTGCACACAATTACTGTACCGTGAAAGGAGAAGAAAAATTGAACACTGGTGATGTGTGGATTTCCCCAAGCTGGTGAGG
>NZ_CAMHZX010000076.1:0-257 GCF_946190285.1 Streptococcus mitis
TTATCTTTTACCGGCTTCAATGAAACTCCTTCGCCTTCCAATGTTTCAGTTAAGTCCTTACGGTAATCGGCCTCTTTATCCCACTTGTCAATACCTTTTTCTTTAAGGGCTTTTTTAATTCTGTTAATACCCATTTCTACTGCCTCTGCAATAGTTCTACCAACCTTAATAGCCCGTATAGCTGTTACTGCACCTAAGTCAGCAATAGCAACCGGAATACCTAAAGTAGATTCGTATGTTTTGTTTTTTAACTTAGC
>NZ_CAMHZX010000077.1:0-257 GCF_946190285.1 Streptococcus mitis
TATAATTAAATCCCATTAAATCAAAGGGCACCAGCCACGTTTCCAGAGCTCAGAGCCACCTGTGGCTCGTGGCCCCTGTGTTGGAGGGGGCAGTCCAAGCTCGTGGGCGGCTGGAATCTGCCCAGGAGGGGAGCGGCTCACCTCACCACCCCACCACTCATTTGACCTGTGGCCCAGTGAGTCACATGGTCCCGGGGCCTCAGTTTTCACATCTGTAATGTGATGCCAATGGCACAGCGTGGTTGAAGGACTAAATG
>NZ_CAMHZX010000078.1:0-255 GCF_946190285.1 Streptococcus mitis
AGAACAATATCACCAGACTTCATGCAAGACAACAGGAATTGGCAAATCAGAGTCAGCGTGCAACGGATAAGGTCATTATAGATGTTCGTTATCCTAGAAAATATGAGGATGCAACAGAAATTGTTGATTTATTGGCAGGAAACGAAAGTATCTTGATTGATTTTCAGTATATGACAGAGGTGCAGGCTCGTCGTTGTTTGGACTATTTGGATGGAGCTTGTCATGTTTTAGCTGGAAATTTGAAAAAGGTAGCTT
>NZ_CAMHZX010000079.1:0-254 GCF_946190285.1 Streptococcus mitis
CATCTATGAAAAAGATGTTAAGTGTGGCCGGCAGACAGAGCTGGAGAGATAGGAGCAGAGATCAGCTCTGTGGGGTGGGAAGAGCATTGCTCTGGTGTCAGGGGTGGGTCCCTGGCCTGGGTGTGTGACCACGTAGCTGACCACGACTGGACACGGGTCACTTAAACCCTCTGGAACTCGGTGTCTAACTTTGTTAAATGAATGCAATGCACTAAAACATTTCTAAGATTAGCTGATATTCCAGATTACAGACT
>NZ_CAMHZX010000080.1:0-254 GCF_946190285.1 Streptococcus mitis
GCCAGGATAGAGCTAATCTTGAGAGCCTAAATGGGTCCAGGACCCCTGTGAGGGCAGCATGTTTGCATCTGATCCTACACAAGGGAGCAAAAGTCACAGCAGCTCAGATAAGGTTCATAGTTCCCAGCTCCTGCATGCTGCCCTGCCCTTGTCCCTGCGGAGGCCTCATGAGCAGGCTTCAAAAGGAAGCCTTTGGCTGACAAAGAATCGACTTGTCACCCGCTGCGTTTGGGCCTACTCAGCAGAATGTGCCT
>NZ_CAMHZX010000081.1:0-253 GCF_946190285.1 Streptococcus mitis
GAAATAATCCACAATGTGAAAATTATTTTCATAGAGTTTGACTCATAGGCAAGGCTGATAACTACTGGAATGGCCATGTCAGTGGTTAAAATAATTGAAACTCTTCTGTGTAAATTGTAAAGAGCAACTTCCCTGGGCTCCCCAAGTCTACTCCTGCTGTGCAAAGTCACCCCGGCCCCTCTGGCAACTGGTCAGACTGCCCCACGAGCCAGCAAGTAAAGGAGTGACATCTGGCCGGGCAGGGGGCCCCAGG
>NZ_CAMHZX010000082.1:0-253 GCF_946190285.1 Streptococcus mitis
AGCCAAATTGTGTTTGGGAAAGCAAGTCAGGGGAAATGTGGAAATTGTGGCTGACACATAACATGACCTCCACTTTGCTCTATAATTTAGGGTTGCAGAGGCTTACAAAAATGCAGGCCTGTAGTTAACGACTGACAGCTGGTTTTCCCTAATCCTTGATTTTCTGGATCTCCCTCAAGAAAAGAATGGCTTGACGGAAATTTGACAAGCCTCTGACTCAATGATGTGGTCTTAAATAGGGAAGAATCCTAGT
>NZ_CAMHZX010000083.1:0-250 GCF_946190285.1 Streptococcus mitis
GAAAACAGGAGAATTGCATTCAGATGTGCAGGGGTTAGTAACTACTTAGTTTTCAAAACCAGCTCATCCTCCAGTAACACTATAGTTGCCTTCCATTCCATTTCACTTAGACTGGCATCTGAACAGCTGCAAAAAATCTCCCTGAAGTCCAGAACACATTCCTAGGTTAAACCCTCAAAAGGGGTATTTTAAAGGAGGCTGTTTGTATTCGGACTGCCAGGGAAGACATTGCCACCTCACTTCAGACAGG
>NZ_CAMHZX010000084.1:0-249 GCF_946190285.1 Streptococcus mitis
TCTTACGATTCAGAATACGCAAATGCTGTATCCACCCTTCAGGGATCAGGATCAAATGTTATAGGTTCCATAGCTACTAATTATTCTTCAAATGGAAATATTTCTAATTTGCTTCAGCAAGTCTCGAATTATAATTCTTGGTATGGAGTAAATGGAATATTTTATGATGAAATGTCTACTTCAAACTCAAATGTTTCTTTTTATCAAGATTTATATGATAAAACTAAAATTGTTTTAGAAAAAAATGTG
>NZ_CAMHZX010000085.1:0-249 GCF_946190285.1 Streptococcus mitis
TCTGTCTTCTTCTCTCCTCCATCCAAACCTGCTCTGAGCTGGGGGTTGAGATCTCAGCATTTCCACTTGGTTTAGTTTCAATGCACATGTTCAGCTTTCAGACGGAGAACCTCACTTCCTGCCTCGAAGTCAGACGAGAAAAAGCTGGGAAGGATGCGTTCGTCCTCCTGCGATTCCTGACTCCACCGCTCGGTGAGGTCCGCAGGCAGCTTCAGCGCCTGGAAAGCCCTCAGATTCTGGGGGAGGGAC
>NZ_CAMHZX010000086.1:0-249 GCF_946190285.1 Streptococcus mitis
GTCAGAGGCAAGGTTAAAGAGACCAGTGTGTGCCATGTCTCTGGATCTGAACTTTACCCCAAGGATGATGGTGAACCGTTGAAAGGCATGTGTCATCTCAGCTCTGTCCCTCACTAGGCATGTGAATTTGGGCAAGTTAAGTCTCTTTTCTGATCCACTGTTTCCAAATCTGTAAAATGGCAACTACCCCATATGATTATCATCGGATAAAATGAGATACTACCCATGAAGTATTTAGAACCAAGCTGG
>NZ_CAMHZX010000087.1:0-248 GCF_946190285.1 Streptococcus mitis
ACATCTACACACAAAGACGACTTCTTGACAGCTATGAAATAGAAGAGGTCCCTCCTGAACAATATGTGAATGAGAATGGGGAAAAAGCCTTTCAAACTTTATGTTAACCTAGGAAACATATGGGAAAAGGAAAAAGAAGGGATGAGGAAAGAAATACAGGAGAGAAAGAAGAAGCAAAGGCAAAAACAACCCAGTAAATCGGAGCATTAATGCCTAGTTGTCTAAGTAGTTCTGACAACTGGCTCTGT
>NZ_CAMHZX010000088.1:0-247 GCF_946190285.1 Streptococcus mitis
CTTAGATTCTTTATGTAACAAAGCATTTTCTTAAAGGAAAATAAAACTTTGAGTTAGAAGATTATCCTTTGGTGTTAATTATTGCTTGTTTGCTTGGAAAGTTTAATGCTATGGCAGAATTTCTTATAATTCCCGAAAAGGTAAGATCATTCTAAGAATATTTTAAAATCTAGAATATAAATTTAAGGTACCCCAAAAATGGCCAGGGATGGTTCAGTTACAGTAAAGCCTTGCTAATTCAGATGGT
>NZ_CAMHZX010000089.1:0-247 GCF_946190285.1 Streptococcus mitis
CCCTACTCAGACTTCTGGAACTCCTTCTCTGCACGGCTCACTTCCCTCCAGAAGCCTGTCATACAAATTCCAGCCACCTCGCTGGCCCTCAGTTCTGACCCTTGTCTCATCAACATGAGGAGACTGCTGTGCTCTGTTGGGGATCCCCCTCCCTGAGCAACAGCCCAGAAAGTACTGTGGAGTAGAAAGCTGGTACAACCGCAGGGCTCATCTCACTTTTTTGCCCTTCTTTCAGGGTCACAGTCTT
>NZ_CAMHZX010000090.1:0-246 GCF_946190285.1 Streptococcus mitis
GTTGGAGACATTTTCCGCCATCGCCACGCCCATCGCGGTGCGCGCGGCATCCGCATGCAGCGCCACCGCGGCCGGCACCACGAAAGGTCCTTGCACGGCCCAATGCCCGCCTGCACTCGGCACCAGCAGCGTGATGATCAGCGAGCTGCAATAGCTCCAGAAGGGCAGCGTGCCGGCCGAGGCGAAGGCGACAAAGCCCTTGGCGATCGCCGCCGCCAGCCCGGTGCCGGCCATGATGCCCATGAT
>NZ_CAMHZX010000091.1:0-246 GCF_946190285.1 Streptococcus mitis
GGTGATCAAGGTCAGATGCCTGCTGATGTAAGTCTTTTTTCGAACCAGCAATTATTATTAACTAGGTAGCAATAGAGCTAAAATTCCTACCCAAATCTCCCACTTCTGGTTTGCCCTCCCTCACTGGCCACCTTATCTTGTGTCCACTGTAAAACATTGTTTCAGACCATGGGTGCAGCAATTGGATCTCTTGGATGACAGTTCTGGCTCTACCAGTTATCAGCAGTGTGATCTGGGCGAGTTACT
>NZ_CAMHZX010000092.1:0-246 GCF_946190285.1 Streptococcus mitis
ATCAGAAAATTGACTATCTCACCTACAAGATCTTTCATACAATTTCATGGTAACTACAAAACAAAAAAATCAAAGTAGAGACGAATCATAAATGAAGAGAAAACTGAGAAAACCACCAATATGAAATGGTAGTCAAAAACACAAAGGAAGTGAAGCAATGGAAATATAGAACAACCAGAAAATGGGTGATAAATTGGCAGTATTAAGCCCTCCTATATCAATAATCACTCTAAATGTAAATGGATT
>NZ_CAMHZX010000093.1:0-245 GCF_946190285.1 Streptococcus mitis
GAACAGAGGCATACAGAAACTACCCCTTCCTAAGACACCTCACGATCCTGATAAAGTTGCAAAGAAATATCATAATATATTGACACAGGGGAACTGGGATTATGATGAGGATTGGGAACCCTATAAAATAGTTAATGGTAAAAGAGAAACCCCAAGCACTGTGCCTGTGTGGCTTTCGATCAGACGGAGCTGAGGGCCTGTGTGTATTTGGTCCCCTTGCACTTTGCAATACTTCTGCTTTCATT
>NZ_CAMHZX010000094.1:0-245 GCF_946190285.1 Streptococcus mitis
GTTTCGTTGGTTCGAATCCTGGGCGCGGACACAGCACTGCTCGTCAAACCACGCTGAGGCAGCGTCCCACATGCCACAACTAGAAGGACCCACAATGAAGAATATACAACTACGTACCGGGAGGCTTTGGGGAGAAAAAGGAAAAAAATAAAATCTTTAAAAAAAACAAAACAAAACAAAACCAAGTCTTGTCCAACACTGTGAAACTTCAGAACACCAATAAGACATACAAAGGAGAGAGAATG
>NZ_CAMHZX010000095.1:0-245 GCF_946190285.1 Streptococcus mitis
GACGAGGTCGACATTGAAGGGCAAAGGCGCAACGTCGAACGAATCGCCAAGTGATCCTATTGGGCCGAGGGGTAACCTCTCATTCGCATCAATGGCTAAATCAAGATCGGAAGACGGTTTAGCCTTGCCATTAATACGGGAACCGAACGCCCAAACCTTGCTGTTCTCGGGCAAATAGGCGCGCAAGAGACACTGCACGATGTGCAGTTCTTTTTGCGTTAATACTATCGGCTGGACTGTAGGTT
>NZ_CAMHZX010000096.1:0-244 GCF_946190285.1 Streptococcus mitis
TCGACCCGCCGCAATCGATCCCGAAGGCGGTGGCGCCGGTGATCATGTTGCCCGAAATTTTGCAATAGCCGGTATCGCAGAGAATGCCCGCCCCGAACCCGACCGCCGTGCTGTTATTGGCACACAGATTGCCCGAGACGAGAATATTCCGCCCGGACACATAGATTCCGTAGATGCCGTTTTCATAACAATTATTGCCGGTGATCACCGCGCCCAGAATGTCCGGATTGGCATTGCCGTACAG
>NZ_CAMHZX010000097.1:0-243 GCF_946190285.1 Streptococcus mitis
TGATCAAGGTTGTTATCCAGGATGGATTTGACGGAGCCGTAGGTACGGGTGCCGATCTCCAGCGCCCGGCCACAGGCGGCTTCCACCCGCGCCTGACCAAAGGCTTTCACCAGGCGGACAATGCCAAGGCAGGAGCGGAACCCTTGCTCGGGGTGCGCACGCTCCTCCAGGATCAGCCCGCACAAGGCGCCGGCCGATGGGCCGATTGCCGCGGCATCGCGCCGGATGCGCTCCACCGTCCAG
>NZ_CAMHZX010000098.1:0-242 GCF_946190285.1 Streptococcus mitis
CTATAATATTACAATGGTAAATGACAATTCCCGAGATATGACAGGGAAGATAACTGTGATAATTTTGTAATAAAGCATCAACCCTTATCCCTTTCTCTAATCACAATGACATTGAATGTTTGTTAATGAATTTTTACTCTTCACTGGTAGGGAGCATTTTTAGTGAAAGGCACTTGGATTTTGGAATTTATAAACCTTGCTCTATTGATTACCAGCTATGTGCTCTTGGGTAAGTTAAACTT
>NZ_CAMHZX010000099.1:0-242 GCF_946190285.1 Streptococcus mitis
GGCAGGATTCTCTGTGCCCTTAGCCCAGCCCCATCCAAAGCTCGAGCCGTGTCTTACACATATCGTGTCTATGTCAGCGAATTATCTGCAGCAACCCAAGTGGACACAACTCACATCACCCAAAATTTTATGAAACTGCAAAATTAGAAGAAGTTGGTAGTGCCTGGGGCTCTCAAGATTGTAAACTCCGTGGTACACATGGAACAGTCTTCACATCTCAGCTCCAAATCCTGTCTTTGGAG
>NZ_CAMHZX010000100.1:0-242 GCF_946190285.1 Streptococcus mitis
TCACATTTCTGTTGGTTGATTGGGCCAGTAGGATATCTCTTACTCAGGGTTTCTCATGAAGCTGCAGTCAGCTGTGTACTGGGGCTGCAGCCAAATGACAAAGCTGTCCGCTGCAATCTCAACAGGGGCTGCCGGAGAAGCACCTTTTCATGATCTCTTCATGTCATTTGGGTTTCACAGCATGGATTCTGGGGTCCTTGAGGGAGCATCTCAAAAGCAAGCATTCCAAGAGGCCCCGGGCG
>NZ_CAMHZX010000101.1:0-242 GCF_946190285.1 Streptococcus mitis
GTGGAGAAGCAAATCTTTGCTCATTCAAATTCAAGCCTAATTCAGCTGTAATCATTTATTTCAACCCATGTTTTGTAAGAACTTTTTTCACTTCAGGTGCGCCTTTCCTGTGGAGAAGATGGTAAACAGTAAAATGATTAGAAGCATAGTGAGATAAACAGGGAAAAATAACAGAAGAATGTTGCACAGTTTGTTTAGTAGTTTCAAGTCAGTGATATAAAACTCAGTAGTAGTAGTATAGT
>NZ_CAMHZX010000102.1:0-241 GCF_946190285.1 Streptococcus mitis
ATCTTGTCAAATGCTTTCTCTTGATACATTGAGATGATCATGTGGGTTTTATTCCTCAATTTGTTGATATGGTATATCACGTTGATTGATTTGCAGATGTTGAACCATCTCTGTGTCCCTGATGTGAATCCCACTTGATCATGATATATGATCCTTTTGATGTATTGCTGAATCCAGGTTGCCAAAATTTTGTTGAGAATTTTTGCATCTATGTTCATCAGCGATATTGGCCTGTAGTTCT
>NZ_CAMHZX010000103.1:0-240 GCF_946190285.1 Streptococcus mitis
CCCCTGATGAAGCTCCCTGCCTGTGATTTCTCTCCCTGTCACTCCATCCTCCACCCCATTCCCAGATGAGTCACTGCCATCATGCCAGGCTTCCACTTAGGACATTCCTGCCTTCTAACAGGATAGAAGTCTGTATTTCTCCTCTCTTCATTCAGGGACTTCCCCATCTTAGAATGCCCATCAGAGCCTTTCCACACTTACCTCCTTGTGATATTTTGCCAGCGCAGGCCCTTCGCTCCT
>NZ_CAMHZX010000104.1:0-238 GCF_946190285.1 Streptococcus mitis
CACCAATGTATCTGAAAATATGAGTTAGACTGTCAAAAATCATTATATATTCAAATAAAACTATGGAACTTTAGAGAGAAAGAAAAAGTCCTTTAAGTATTTAGGCAAAATGAACAAGTGACATATAAGGAAGATAAGTTATTATCAGAAATTTTAGAATGATATGGATAAATCTCAGAATCATCATGCTGAGTGTAGGAATTCAGACAAGTCCAAGACCAAAATGGAATTATATATT
>NZ_CAMHZX010000105.1:0-238 GCF_946190285.1 Streptococcus mitis
CCGCTGCCGATGGCCGAGGCGGTGCGCGCCAGCATCTTCACCTACGGCATTCCCCGCAATATCCGGCCGCGCGGCATCGTGCTGCGGATCATCCCGCATCCGCTGCGGCTGATGGTCAGTTTCGGCCTGCCGGACGGGCTGTTCTTCCCGCCGCTGCCACCGCCCGATGCCGGCCCGCCCGATCACGCGCAACCGCCAGATGGCTTCCCTGACGGCCCGCCGCCCTTCGCCTTTCCCT
>NZ_CAMHZX010000106.1:0-238 GCF_946190285.1 Streptococcus mitis
GCCTCAGGTTTCAAACTCTGTCATGAATAAAATAGGTCCTCCTGTATTTTAGAAATAGTGCACCAGCTGCAAGTCCAGAAAACACTTGCTGTTACTCACGTAATAAAAGAACCCCCAAAGCCTTATAATTTATAGATTCATAACCGCTTCTTGTTGAATTTATTCTTCTAAATGGTGCAGGTGCTGCTTTGGTTGAACATACAACCCTCTTTAGACAATCTGTTAAGAACTCCGAGGT
>NZ_CAMHZX010000107.1:0-237 GCF_946190285.1 Streptococcus mitis
GACGATGTTGCCAGGGCATTACTACAACCGGGCTTATCCGGGCGGGCAGGTTGCCATGCCGCCGGTGCTGCGGGACAATGCGGTGACTTACGCGGACGGGACCAAGGCCACACAGGCGCAGGAAGCCGCGGATGTCGCGGAGTTTCTGACATGGGCGTCCGATCCAAACCTCACCGCCCGGCATGTTCTGGGGATCAGGGCGGGGATCTTCTTCGCCTTCCTGACGCTGGTGGCGCT
>NZ_CAMHZX010000108.1:0-236 GCF_946190285.1 Streptococcus mitis
TTGGGCGCGTAGCTCAGGTGGTTAGAGCGCACGCCTGATAAGCGTGAGGTCGGTGGTTCGAGTCCACTCGTGCCCATAAAGTTTGGTCCGTTGGTCAAGGGGTTAAGACACCGCCTTTTCACGGCGGTAACACGGGTTCGAATCCCGTACGGACTATTTTGGAGGATTACCCAAGTCCGGCTGAAGGGAACGGTCTTGAAAACCGTCAGGCGTGTAAAAGCGTGCGTGGGTTCGAA
>NZ_CAMHZX010000109.1:0-236 GCF_946190285.1 Streptococcus mitis
GTTGGTCTCGTGGGAATGTTGTCCGGCTGCGCGGCGAAGCCGGAGCGGCAGGCGCAGCCTTCCCCGGCGATGGACACCATCACGATGACCCCGGCCGAGCTGGCGCATGTCAAGCAGGCCGCCTATGATGAAGGGTTCGAGGCGGGCCGGCGCTATGAACGAAAACACCCGCAACCCCAGCCAGCATCCGCGGCCGCCCAGCCGGACCAGCCGGATCAGCCGGCGGATGCCAGCGG
>NZ_CAMHZX010000110.1:0-236 GCF_946190285.1 Streptococcus mitis
TGGCCAGCGCCAATGCGGCGCTGCACGCGCAAGCGCTGGCGGAACTCAACCACTGAATTGATCCATATTGCGGGGCAATACGGGCGGTCCTCAGGGCCGCCCGTATTGGTTTGTGCCTGCCTGCGGCGGCGCGTTACGCCGCCTTTGCCTCACGGCGGCGGCGGGTGAGGATGAACTCGGTATAGCCGTTGGGCTGGCTCAGCCCCTCGAACACCAGATCCAGCGCCGCCTTGAAG
>NZ_CAMHZX010000111.1:0-236 GCF_946190285.1 Streptococcus mitis
GCCACCTCACACCTAGCTACAATTATGAATCTTAATACTTCCTCCCACTGCATCATACATATTAGATTTCCTCCCAATGTGTTTTTCAACTAGGAATAGTACCTTGTAGTGTTGTTATCAATGATCACATTTCTAAATAGGCAGTGGAGAGAATGGAAATGATTTACTCTATTAGGGTGAGGTCATTTGCCTGCTGCTAAGTGATTTGCATGCTGGCAGATCCTAGAACTGTGTTT
>NZ_CAMHZX010000112.1:0-236 GCF_946190285.1 Streptococcus mitis
GTGGTCTTTTTTTCTCATGCTATATTCTCTGGCTGAGTAATTTCAGTGTTTTCCTCACAAAGCTCTACCTATAGCTTATGATTCCCAAATCTCTGTAACTAACTCAGGTCTCTCTAAACTTCCGACACATATATTCAATTGCCTAATGCACATTTCGACTTTGAAGCACCACAAACACCTAAAACCTAGAAGGGCTAAAATCAAATCATCATATTCTTAAAACCAACTATCTGAGG
>NZ_CAMHZX010000113.1:0-236 GCF_946190285.1 Streptococcus mitis
GACAAACAAGAAGAGTCCTGCAATATGAAAGAAGAAGACAATGAGACTAAGAAAATAGTGAGTGAGATGGAGCAATTGAAGGAGCAACTCCAAGCCCGAGAGTCAGCACTACTAAGAACAGAGGTGGAAAAGCTCCGGTGGTCTGAGAGACTTCAGGACAGTCGCGATGACACGAACTCTGTAGCCAAGGAGAGAGATGACCAACAGAGGCTGCAAGAAGTTATTCTGTCAGAAAG
>NZ_CAMHZX010000114.1:0-235 GCF_946190285.1 Streptococcus mitis
GGGTCATTGGCACGGGGTTCTGGCATGTGTGAGAGGTGGTTCCTGCATGCCTGGCAAGTGATTCCGGAGTGTTCGCCAAGTGGTTCTGGCATAGTCGGCAGGTGATTTTGGCATGTCCGGCAGGTGGTTCAGGCGAGTTGAGCAGGTGGTTCCAACGTGCTTGGCAGGTGCTTCTGGCATCTCCGGCACGTGTTTCTGGCACATCTGACTGGTGGTTCCGGCATGCCCGAAAGGT
>NZ_CAMHZX010000115.1:0-235 GCF_946190285.1 Streptococcus mitis
GCTGATGAGGACGGGGTGCCTGGGTTTGGGGGGGCACAGGGTGGGAGCAGGAGGGTCAAACTGTCCGTTGGCAGCTCTGGGTCTGCTCTGGCTGCAGCCGGGCATCACACAGGTGGTGCGTGAAGTCCTGCATCAGATCAGCAGGGGCACCTCCTGCGTTTAGCTGGAGCATGTGCGATTCCAAGCCCCTGATTCTCGCCTCTCGTGTGTGGAGCCTTCCCTGTTTCTGCCCCTC
>NZ_CAMHZX010000116.1:0-234 GCF_946190285.1 Streptococcus mitis
GTTAAATACGTGTCTCAACCCCTAAAAGTTAAGACTGTGCCAAAGTAAATGTTACTATTCCTTTGGGTAACTGACAAAATTGAGGCTGTCAATGCAAAATACCCAATGACCATTCCATGGGGATAAGAGAAATAAGGTGAGTTTTACTTGAGCCAGAGTGCAAATTATAACCCAGGAAGGATTTAGAAAGCATTTGGGAGAAGCGTGGGTTTTAGTACAGTCTTACATCTTTTT
>NZ_CAMHZX010000117.1:0-233 GCF_946190285.1 Streptococcus mitis
TAATCATTTACCACATTTATTACTGCTTTTTCTCTATTATATTTATTTAGGTAAAAGAGCCCTACAGACATTCCGGCAACTACTACAATTGTTAAAATTGTGATGAGAATTTTTTTCTTCATATTGAAATATATTATACACTCAAAAACACAAAACACCGCAAGTGATGCGGTGTTTTGTGAACATTGTGTGAATAATGTTTTTGTAACCTTTGCTCTATTCGAGCACATGGT
>NZ_CAMHZX010000118.1:0-233 GCF_946190285.1 Streptococcus mitis
GATCGTAGTTGACCACGTACTGCAGATCCGGGATGTCCAGACCACGGGCGGCCACTTCGGTGGCGACCAGCACCCGCAGCTTGCCTTCGGTGAATTCGCGCAGGGCGCGGCGACGGCTGCCCTGGGCCTTGTCACCATGCACAACGGCAGACTTGATGCCATCCAGGTTCAGCTCGGCCACCAGCTCGTCACAGCTTTCGCGGGTACTGGCAAACACCAGCACCTGCGGCCAG
>NZ_CAMHZX010000119.1:0-233 GCF_946190285.1 Streptococcus mitis
CCGTTTTGAAAGCCGCTCCAATAAAGCCGACAGCCTATACTGGCCCCACAACAGAAAGACCCGCCAGTTTCTCGAAGCTGGGAACCATTTATGCATTCCCGAACGTGATCAGCGGCCAGAATTTGAAGAAGCTGCGGGATGCCGCAGACGGGATCTGTGAGATATCGCGCATCGCCCACGTTCTTGATGCACCGATCGGTGCCGCTGTCGTCGGTAGCTACCGTGAGCCAGAT
>NZ_CAMHZX010000120.1:0-233 GCF_946190285.1 Streptococcus mitis
GTCTTTTAGGGAGTTCCATGCCTCCCTGATTTCTTAGACTGTTAAGGTTTAATTTTTTTTAACTAATGTTTTGCTAAACATTAGGCTTGAAAAAAAGGTTAAAAGAAAACTAGAATGCAGTACAGAAAACATCTAGAAACTCTACTGTTCACAAATAATTACACAGTCACCTTTCATTTACCCCCAGGAGAGTAGGAAGCAATAAAATCAAAGAAATGGTCCCTGAGTCTTTT
>NZ_CAMHZX010000121.1:0-232 GCF_946190285.1 Streptococcus mitis
CATATCAGATTCCAAAGCTTGTGCTCTTTCCACTATATTTACCATTGTCCACTCTGTTTACATTTGGCAGAAAGAATGGGAAAAATTTGACAGTTATCAAGGAAATCAAATAGAAAATTAACCAAGGATAAATTTCTTGAAGGCCAATGGCCCTTTACAGTATGGTAAAATTCTACATGAGCAATTCACTTTATTTTCATTTCTTGGTTAACTGCTTCAAAAAGGTGTACGT
>NZ_CAMHZX010000122.1:0-231 GCF_946190285.1 Streptococcus mitis
CACTAGTCGATGCTGAGGTTGATGCTACGGCACTGGTTGAGGCGGATGTAGACGCTACTGCGCTTGTTGAGGCTGACGTAGACGCTACGGCTCTTGTGCTGGCTGAAGTAGAGGCTACTGCACTTGTTGAAGCTGACGTAGACGCTACGGCACTTGTTGACGCTGACGTTGAGGCTACCGCACTTGTTGACGCTGAGGTAGACGCTACGGCGCTAGTAGATGCTGAGGTAG
>NZ_CAMHZX010000123.1:0-231 GCF_946190285.1 Streptococcus mitis
TATGCTATTTGTCTTTCTCTGTCGGACTTATTTTACTTGACATAAGACCCTCAAGGTCCATCCATGTTGTCACAAATGGTACAATTTTGTCTTTTTAATAGCTGCATAGTATTCCATGGTACACACACACACACATCTCACATCTTTTTTATCCCTTCATCCATTGATGGGCATTTGTTTTGCTTCCCAGTCATGGCTATTGTGAATAATGCTGCAATGAACACAGCAGTA
>NZ_CAMHZX010000124.1:0-231 GCF_946190285.1 Streptococcus mitis
CTTACATAGCTATAGTACAATGATCAAAACCGGAAAGTGACATCAATACAAGGCCATGAACTTGACCAGAGACCTTATTCAGATTTCACCAGGTTTGCTTTTTTAAAAAAAAAAAATTGGCCCTGAGCTAACATCTGTTGCCAATCTTCTTCCTTTTTATTCTCCCCAAAGCCCCCCAGTACATAGTTCTGTATTTTTTAGTTGTGGGTCCTTCTAGTTGTGGCATGTGGG
>NZ_CAMHZX010000125.1:0-230 GCF_946190285.1 Streptococcus mitis
GGTGTGCATGTCGGCTGGGGAGCCTGCCAGGGTGGTGCCTGGCTGCCAGGCAAGGGCCTTCTGGGGCGCCGGCTCCCTCGAAGTGCCAGGATGGAGGACAGAGCTCCTCGGGCATCTCCTTCTGCCTATGCAGTCATGGCCGCCTGGGGCTGGGCTCAGAGGGATTCTGAGGTTGTCCTCTCCGCCGGTGGGGAAGGGTGTGGATGCTGGGTTGGGCTGAGCCCAGCGGG
>NZ_CAMHZX010000126.1:0-230 GCF_946190285.1 Streptococcus mitis
GTCACATGCCCACCCCTTGGTGGGAGTGGCATCACCCCCTAAAAGCCATGAGGGTGGAGCAAGATATTTGTAGACAAAGGGATAGGTAGTTTCCTAAAAGAACAGAAACTGGGCGGACGATGAGAAGATGTATATCGCACAGAGTTTATGTCGCCAGCCCACAATGTCACATTTGTGGCAATGAGGCTAATTCCAGGCTCAGCCATTGAAAGTGCCCACGTGCTCCTCCC
>NZ_CAMHZX010000127.1:0-229 GCF_946190285.1 Streptococcus mitis
GTTGGGCATAAGGATGCTCTGTGATCTGCTAAGTAGAAGCAGCTACATAAATGAGATGCAATGGTTATGAGTTCCTCTTTGGTGATTTCTCTTTGATGACTCACTTGAGTTTGGGAGTCTGAAACAGTATTGGGTATAATAGGAGATATATAAAGTTGATATAGTTTACTGGATTGTTATAAAAAATAGCAATAAGGTTATAAAGCAGACTTTTAATCCCCTTAATTCC
>NZ_CAMHZX010000128.1:0-229 GCF_946190285.1 Streptococcus mitis
TAATAGATATATAGAGAACATTCTGAAAACAGCAGAATACACATTCTTCTCAACTGCACATGGAACATTCTCAAAGGTAGGCCATTTGTTGGGAAACAAGGCAAGCCTCAATAAATTTTTGAAGATTGAGAGCCAGCCCTGATGGCCCAGCAGTTAAAGTTTGGCATGTTCCACTTTGGGAGCCCCGGTTCGGTTCCTGGGCACGGAACCACAACACTTGTCTGTCAAT
>NZ_CAMHZX010000129.1:0-227 GCF_946190285.1 Streptococcus mitis
GCTGAAGTAGACGCTACTGCACTTGTACTTGCTGAGGTAGATGCTACGGCGCTTGTTGACGCTGACGTAGATGCTACGGCGCTTGTTGACGCTGAGGTAGAGGCTACCGCACTTGTACTTGCTGAGGTAGACGCTACAGCACTAGTCGATGCTGACGTAGACGCTACCGCACTTGTGCTGGCTGAGGTAGAGGCTACCGCACTTGTGCTGGCTGAGGTAGATGCCAC
>NZ_CAMHZX010000130.1:0-215 GCF_946190285.1 Streptococcus mitis
GCACTGGTTGAGGCTGAGGTAGACGCTACGGCGCTTGTGCTGGCTGAGGTAGACGCTACGGCACTTGTGCTTGCTGATGTTGATGCTACCGCACTTGTTGAGGCTGAGGTAGACGCTACTGCGCTTGTTGAAGCTGACGTAGACGCTACTGCACTTGTGCTTGCTGAGGTAGATGCTACCGCGCTTGTGCTGGCTGAGGTAGACGCTACCGCACT
>NZ_CAMHZX010000131.1:0-185 GCF_946190285.1 Streptococcus mitis
GCTGAGGTAGAGGCTACCGCACTTGTGCTGGCTGAGGTAGATGCCACGGCGCTAGTCGATGCTGAGGTAGACGCTACGGCACTTGTGCTTGCTGAGGTAGATGCTACCGCGCTTGTGCTGGCTGAGGTAGACGCTACGGCACTTGTTGACGCTGACGTAGACGCTACCGCACTGGTGCTTGCTGA
>NZ_CAMHZX010000132.1:0-179 GCF_946190285.1 Streptococcus mitis
GTAGACGCTACTGCACTTGTGCTTGCTGAGGTAGATGCTACCGCGCTTGTGCTGGCTGAGGTAGACGCTACCGCACTAGTCGACGCTGACGTAGACGCTACCGCGCTTGTTGAGGCTGACGTAGACGCTACAGCGCTTGTGCTTGCTGACGTTGATGCTACCGCACTAGTCGACGCTGA
>NZ_CAMHZX010000133.1:0-159 GCF_946190285.1 Streptococcus mitis
TCTAGGGAGTTTAGCTCAGCTGGGAGAGCATCTGCCTTACAAGCAGAGGGTCAGCGGTTCGATCCCGTTAACTCCCATTTAAGCGGGTGTAGTTTAGTGGTAAAACTACAGCCTTCCAAGCTGTTGTCGCGAGTTCGATTCTCGTCACCCGCTTTGAAC
>NZ_CAMHZX010000134.1:0-155 GCF_946190285.1 Streptococcus mitis
AGGCCTTGAGCACCTTTGTCACCCTTAGGTCCTTTGATGTTGCCTTCTTTTTCCCAGTTGCCGTTATTCTTAACGAAGACGTCACCTGTTTCTGTGTTAACGTATTTATCGCCGTCTTTACCTTCTGTAGTTGGATCAACTTTGCCGTTCAATAC
>NZ_CAMHZX010000135.1:0-155 GCF_946190285.1 Streptococcus mitis
TTACCTTCTGTTGTTGGATCAACTTTGCCGTTCAATACGTCTTTTCCGTCGCGTCCATCACGGCCGTCACGACCTTGTGCTCCATCACGTCCATCGCGGCCTGGTAAACCTTGAGCTCCGTCTTGACCACGTTCACCTTGAAGGCCTTGAGCACC
>NZ_CAMHZX010000136.1:0-155 GCF_946190285.1 Streptococcus mitis
GCTGAGGTAGACGCTACGGCGCTTGTGCTGGCTGAGGTAGACGCTACGGCACTTGTGCTTGCTGAGGTAGACGCTACGGCACTTGTTGAGGCTGAGGTAGACGCTACCGCGCTTGTGCTGGCTGAGGTAGAGGCTACAGCGCTTGTGCTTGCTGA
>NZ_CAMHZX010000137.1:0-149 GCF_946190285.1 Streptococcus mitis
TCAGCCAGCACAAGCGCTGTAGCGTCTACGTCAGCAAGCACCAGTGCGGTAGCGTCTACGTCAGCGTCAACAAGTGCGGTAGCGTCTACCTCAGCCAGCACAAGCGCGGTAGCATCTACCTCAGCAAGCACAAGTGCAGTAGCGTCTAC
>NZ_CAMHZX010000138.1:0-146 GCF_946190285.1 Streptococcus mitis
GCTGAAGTAGACGCTACTGCACTTGTACTTGCTGAGGTAGATGCTACGGCGCTTGTTGACGCTGACGTAGATGCTACCGCACTGGTTGAGGCTGAGGTAGACGCTACGGCGCTTGTGCTGGCTGAGGTAGACGCTACGGCACTTGT
>NZ_CAMHZX010000139.1:0-146 GCF_946190285.1 Streptococcus mitis
TCAGCGTCAACAAGTGCTGTAGCGTCTACCTCAGCAAGCACAAGTGCGGTAGCGTCTACCTCAGCTTCAACAAGCGCTGTAGCGTCTACGTCAGCAAGCACCAGTGCGGTAGCGTCTACGTCAGCGTCAACAAGTGCCGTAGCGTC
>NZ_CAMHZX010000140.1:0-146 GCF_946190285.1 Streptococcus mitis
TCAGCCAGCACAAGCGCCGTAGCGTCTACGTCAGCGTCAACAAGTGCTGTAGCGTCTACCTCAGCAAGCACAAGTGCTGTAGCGTCTACCTCAGCTTCAACAAGCGCCGTAGCGTCTACCTCAGCCAGCACAAGCGCTGTAGCGTC
>NZ_CAMHZX010000141.1:0-143 GCF_946190285.1 Streptococcus mitis
TCCCAGTTGCCGTTATTCTTAACGAAAACGTCACCTGTTTCTGTGTTAACGTATTTATCGCCGTCTTTACCTTCTGTTGTTGGATCAACTTTGCCGTTCAATACGTCTTTTCCGTCGCGTCCATCACGGCCGTCACGACCTTG
>NZ_CAMHZX010000142.1:0-143 GCF_946190285.1 Streptococcus mitis
AGTGCGGTAGCGTCTACCTCAGCCAGCACAAGCGCGGTAGCATCTACCTCAGCAAGCACAAGTGCAGTAGCGTCTACCTCAGCATCGACTAGCGCCGTGGCATCTACCTCAGCCAGCACAAGTGCGGTAGCCTCTACCTCAGC
>NZ_CAMHZX010000143.1:0-128 GCF_946190285.1 Streptococcus mitis
AGGCCTTGAGCACCTTTGTCACCCTTAGGTCCTTTGATGTTGCCTTCTTTTTCCCAGTTGCCGTTATTCTTAACGAAAACGTCACCTGTTTCTGTGTTAACGTATTTATCGCCGTCTTTACCTTCTGT
>NZ_CAMHZX010000144.1:0-125 GCF_946190285.1 Streptococcus mitis
GCACTTGTTGACGCTGACGTAGACGCTACCGCACTGGTGCTTGCTGACGTAGACGCTACAGCGCTTGTGCTGGCTGAGGTAGACGCTACGGCACTTGTTGACGCTGACGTAGACGCTACCGCACT
>NZ_CAMHZX010000145.1:0-125 GCF_946190285.1 Streptococcus mitis
CAAGGTGAACGTGGTCAAGACGGAGCACAAGGTTTACCAGGCCGCGACGGACGTGATGGAGCGCAAGGTCGTGACGGACGTGATGGCCGCGACGGAAAAGACGTATTGAACGGCAAAGTTGATCC
>NZ_CAMHZX010000146.1:0-121 GCF_946190285.1 Streptococcus mitis
TCAAAACAGTGTTTTGAGCTGACTTCGTCAGTTCTATCCACAATCTCAAAACAGTGTTTTGAGCTGACTTCGTCAGTTCTATCCACAATCTCAAAACAGTGTTTTGAGCTGACTTCGTCAG
>NZ_CAMHZX010000147.1:0-119 GCF_946190285.1 Streptococcus mitis
GGTGCTCAAGGCCTTCAAGGTGAACGTGGTCAAGACGGAGCTCAAGGTTTACCAGGCCGCGATGGACGTGATGGAGCGCAAGGTCGTGACGGACGTGATGGCCGCGACGGAAAAGACGT
>NZ_CAMHZX010000148.1:0-113 GCF_946190285.1 Streptococcus mitis
GCTCCATCACGTCCATCGCGGCCTGGTAAACCTTGAGCTCCGTCTTGACCACGTTCACCTTGAAGGCCTTGAGCACCTTTGTCACCCTTAGGTCCTTTGATGTTGCCTTCTTT
>NZ_CAMHZX010000149.1:0-113 GCF_946190285.1 Streptococcus mitis
GTGCTGGCTGAGGTAGAGGCTACTGCACTAGTCGACGCTGACGTAGACGCTACCGCACTTGTGCTGGCTGAGGTAGAGGCTACCGCACTTGTGCTGGCTGAGGTAGATGCCAC
>NZ_CAMHZX010000150.1:0-107 GCF_946190285.1 Streptococcus mitis
CCGTCACGACCTTGCGCTCCATCACGTCCGTCGCGGCCTGGTAAACCTTGTGCTCCGTCTTGACCACGTTCACCTTGAAGGCCTTGAGCACCTTTGTCACCCTTAGG
>NZ_CAMHZX010000151.1:0-107 GCF_946190285.1 Streptococcus mitis
GCTGACGTAGACGCTACCGCACTTGTGCTGGCTGAGGTAGAGGCTACCGCACTTGTGCTGGCTGAGGTAGATGCCACGGCGCTAGTCGATGCTGAGGTAGACGCTAC
>NZ_CAMHZX010000152.1:0-104 GCF_946190285.1 Streptococcus mitis
GCTCCGTCTTGACCACGTTCACCTTGAAGGCCTTGAGCACCTTTGTCACCCTTAGGTCCTTTGATGTTGCCTTCTTTTTCCCAGTTGCCGTTATTCTTAACGAA
>NZ_CAMHZX010000153.1:0-104 GCF_946190285.1 Streptococcus mitis
TCCCAGTTGCCGTTATTCTTAACGAAAACGTCACCTGTTTCTGTGTTAACGTATTTATCGCCGTCTTTACCTTCTGTAGTTGGATCAACTTTGCCGTTCAATAC
>NZ_CAMHZX010000154.1:0-98 GCF_946190285.1 Streptococcus mitis
TCGCGGCCTGGTAAACCTTGTGCTCCGTCTTGACCACGTTCACCTTGAAGGCCTTGAGCACCTTTGTCACCCTTAGGTCCTTTGATGTTGCCTTCTTT
>NZ_CAMHZX010000155.1:0-98 GCF_946190285.1 Streptococcus mitis
GCTGAGGTAGACGCTACGGCGCTTGTGCTGGCTGAGGTAGACGCTACGGCACTTGTGCTTGCTGAGGTAGACGCTACAGCGCTAGTACTTGCTGAGGT
>NZ_CAMHZX010000156.1:0-95 GCF_946190285.1 Streptococcus mitis
CAAGGTGAACGTGGTCAAGACGGAGCACAAGGTTTACCAGGCCGCGACGGACGTGATGGAGCGCAAGGTCGTGACGGCCGTGATGGACGCGACGG
>NZ_CAMHZX010000157.1:0-91 GCF_946190285.1 Streptococcus mitis
ACGTCACCTGTTTCTGTGTTAACGTATTTATCGCCGTCTTTACCTTCTGTAGTTGGATCAACTTTGCCGTTCAATACGTCTTTTCCGTCGC
>NZ_CAMHZX010000158.1:0-89 GCF_946190285.1 Streptococcus mitis
GCACTGGTTGAGGCTGAGGTAGACGCTACGGCGCTTGTGCTGGCTGAGGTAGACGCTACGGCACTTGTGCTTGCTGAGGTAGACGCTAC
>NZ_CAMHZX010000159.1:0-89 GCF_946190285.1 Streptococcus mitis
TTACCTTCTGTTGTTGGATCAACTTTGCCGTTCAATACGTCTTTTCCGTCGCGTCCATCACGGCCGTCACGACCTTGCGCTCCATCACG
>NZ_CAMHZX010000160.1:0-84 GCF_946190285.1 Streptococcus mitis
GTTACTGTTCCATCTTTAGCTACTGTGTATGTTCCAACTTTTTCTACTGTCTTCGTAGTTTTTCCATCTTCAAATGTTGCTGGT
>NZ_CAMHZX010000161.1:0-83 GCF_946190285.1 Streptococcus mitis
TCAGCAAGCACAAGTGCCGTAGCGTCTACCTCAGCCAGCACAAGCGCCGTAGCGTCTACCTCAGCCTCAACCAGTGCGGTAGC
>NZ_CAMHZX010000162.1:0-83 GCF_946190285.1 Streptococcus mitis
TCAGCCAGCACAAGCGCTGTAGCGTCTACGTCAGCAAGCACCAGTGCGGTAGCGTCTACGTCAGCGTCAACAAGTGCCGTAGC
>NZ_CAMHZX010000163.1:0-78 GCF_946190285.1 Streptococcus mitis
GGGGGGGGGGGGGGGGGGGGGGGGGGGGGGGGGGGGGGGGGGGGGGGGGGGGGGGGGGGGGGGGGGGGGGGGGGGGGG
>NZ_CAMHZX010000164.1:0-78 GCF_946190285.1 Streptococcus mitis
TTTTTTTTTTTTTTTTTTTTTTTTTTTTTTTTTTTTTTTTTTTTTTTTTTTTTTTTTTTTTTTTTTTTTTTTTTTTTT